>JAADEE010000076.1 GCA_013153575.1 Chlorobiota bacterium | reverse complement strand
ACCAAGCAATGATGTTTGGAAAAAAATAAACAGGAACTTATTTTTTAAAAGGTTTCTAAAATTTAATCCTGCAACATTTAACATATACTATACCTTATTAATAGGTATTATTTCAGCATTTGCAGTTTATAATATTACAAATACACAAAATAATAAACTTGCAAAAAACAATCATCCAATAGAAAAAGAAATAACAATTAATAAACAAACACCCACAAATAAAAAATACGACAACAATAAAACTGAAATAATAAAAGAAAAAAAAGAGGCAAATACTAAAAGCATTATAAAAAATAAAAATATTAATAACAATATAGAAAAAACTACACAAATTAAAATATCAGCAAATGAAATTGTTGATAATGTTATCACAAAAGAAAACGCAAATTCTGAACCTATAAAAAATAATAATTTGAAATTAGCCGAACCTTCTGCTGACTTTTCGGCAAGCACTTATGAAGCTTGTGAACCTGCCACTATTACATTTACAAATACATCCGAAAATTGTGATAGGTTTTTATGGAATTTTGGTGATGAATCAAGTTCAGAAGAAGCAAATCCGACTTTTGTGTTTAAATCTGCCGGAGAATATACTGTTATGCTAACAGTATATTCCGGTGGTATTTTGGATACTATTACTAAAACAATTAAAGTTTTCTCAAAACCTAAAGCTGAATTTATTATTGCTGACAAAAATGACATTTTTGTAAATGATGAAATTAAGTTTGCTAACTTAAGCACTAATTTCAATTCGTGTAAATGGGATTTTGGAGATGATAATACCTCAGATTTTACACATCCTTCTCATGCTTTTGAAAAAGCAGGATTATATGATGTTTCATTAATTTGCACTTCTGAAGATAATTGTAGTGACACATCAACTATTATAAACTTGCAAGTTAAAGATGATAAGTATAAAATATATGCTCCAACAGCATTAAGCCCTGATATTAGTGGAGAAAGTAGTGGATATTCTCAAAAAAACATTAACTCAAATTCAGTTTTTAAACCTATTTTTAATACTGAACCTGCTAAATATTACTTAAGAATTTTCAACAAATTTGGTTCTGTTGTATTTGAAAGCCGAGATATTAATTATGGATGGAATGGATACTACAACAATAAACCTGCTCCTGTTGATGTATATATTTGGGAGTGTACCGGAAAATTTTCTGATGGAAAACCATTTATAAAAACAGGAAATTTAACAGTACTTTATTTAAGAAACCAATAATTTTTTCAATACCTGTTTTTTTTTAGTCGTAAGAATAAACTCTTACGACTTTTTTATTATTTTACCCAATATCACTAAGTTTTTTCAAAATGTCAATTTGAAGAATTTTAATTCTTTTACCTTCAAGAGAAATTATTTTATCTTTTTTAAATTCAGACAAAATCCTTACAGCATTCTCCATTGACATTGAAGAAAGCTCTGCAAGTTCTTTTCTTGTCATTCCCATATCAAACTCATCAGAATTAAAAATTTCATTCCTAAGGTATAAAAGAGAATCGGCAAGCCTTCCCCTAAGTTGCTTTCTGCTTATATCACTAATTTTTTTATAAACATAATTACCGGAATCGCTAATTGTTTTTGTTAATTCAAATAAATAATCAGAATTTTGTTTTGCTAAATCTTGTAAAATCTCTGAATTAATCATACAAACCATAGTATCTTCCATTGCAGCAACAGAATACTTATAGGTTTTATCTCCAAATAAAGTTTGTAAATCTATATATTCACCCGATTTTATTAATTTTAAAATTAAATTCTTTTTTCCTTCAATATAAAGTTTAACCATTCCTTTTGCAAGATAAAGTGCATGAGTTGCATCAGTTCCTTGTTTGCAAATTGTTTCACCCTTCTTAAAATTAATTATTGTACAACTTCTTTGAATTGAATTTATATCCTTATCTTCTAACAAATTAAGGTATTTCCATTTATAAGGACAACTTAAACAACTTTCCGGTTTAGATACTTTTGCCATACTTTTTTGTGGGCAAATATAATAAAGTTTAGTAAAACAAATAAAATTTATTGATATAAAACAACAATATTCATATATGGTTTAAAATCAATGAGTATAAACAAAATACAAAGTTGTAACACAAAATAAAAAGTATGTACTTTAATATTTTTTCTTATTTTTGTACAGAAACAATATTAATTAATCACTAAAAAAAAAATTATGTTTAAAGGACATCCAAAAGGACTTTACGTTGCTTTTTTTGCAAACATGGGCGAACGTTTTGGATTTTATACAATGATGGGAATCCTTGTATATTATCTTACAGCCAAATATGGTTTAAGCCCAACAAGAGCAGGCTTCATTTATAGTATTTTTTATGCTTCAATTTACGGATTAGCTCTTGTAGGAGGAATACTTGCCGACAAAACAAAAAATTACAAAGGAGTTATTTTTGTTGGCTTAATAACTATGCTTGCTGGATATGCATTAATGGCACTACCCGGTTTAGGCTTAGCATTTACAATTTTCTCTTTATTTGTTATTGCATTTGGTAACGGACTATTTAAAGGAAACTTACAAGCTGTTGTTGGTCAGCTATATGACAATGATGAATACGGACATCTAAGAGATGCTGCATTTAGCGTTTTTTATATGGGTATAAACATTGGTGCTTTATTTGCTCCTCATGTTGCATCAGGAATTATCAACTGGTTCATTCATAAACAAGGATATGAAAGAAATGACTTATTACCTTCATTAATTCATAAATTTGAAGAAGGAACTCTTTCGGCAATTGAAAAAGTAGATTTACAAAACTTAGCAAATCAAGTTTCACATACAACTGTTACAGATTTAGCTACATGGACACAACAATATTTAGATGTTTATTCAACAGGTTTTAACTATGCATTTGGTGTTGCAGGATTAACAATGGTTGCTTCATTTATTGTTTATGTAATATTCAAAAAAATGCTACCTGATGTTAAAAAACAAATTGCAAGCGGTGAACGTGTTGTTGAACTTTCTAAAGAAGAAACAAAACAAAGACTTACTGTTTTATTCCTTGTATTTGCTGTTGTTATTTTCTTCTGGATGTCGTTCCACCAAAATGGATTAACAATGACGCTATTTGCAAAAGACTATACTGTTCAAGAAGTTGGAAAAACACCATTCCTATTATTTAATGTTTGGTCATTAGTATCAATGATTATTGGTTTTTATGGTTTAATTACACTTTTGGGTAAAAATAGTTCTAAAACAAGCAGAATAATTGGAGGTTTATTCTTTGCCGGAGGTGTTGCTGCAACATACTATATGTACACAACATTTGAAGAAACAAACCCATTCTCACCAGAGCTATTCCAACCATTTAATCCTGCATTTATTGTAATTTTAACACCAATTGTTGTAGGAATTTTTGCTTGGTTACACAAACGCAAAAAAGAACCATCAACTCCTAAGAAAATTGGAATTGGAATGTTACTAACATCAGCTGCATTCTTATTATTATTGATTGGTTCTTTAAATTTACCTGCATTTAAAGAATTAACACCAGAATCTCCAAGAGTTGGCGTACAATGGCTAATTGGAACATACTTTATATTAACTGTTGCAGAATTATTCCTAAGTCCTATGGGATTATCTTTTGTATCAAAAGTTTCCCCTCCTAAATACCAAGGTATTATGCAAGGTGCATGGTTAGGAACTACTGCAATTGGTAACTTATTCCTTTGGGTTGGAAGTTATTTTTATGAAAGAATTCAAATTTGGCAAGTTTGGTTAATATTTGTTATTTTAACACTTATTGCTGCCGGATTTATTTTCTCAATTATGAAAAAACTTGAAAAAGTTTCTTAAGAAAAGCATAATTATACAAAAAAAGTCATCAGAAAATAACTGATGACTTTTTTGTTTTAATCAACTTGCTTTAAAACCCAAAGCTCTACAAATTCATCTTTCCTTGTAGTAATATTTCGTTTTGTTTTTTTAGATGCTTGTTTAACTTTTTTAAATTCAAATAATTCTTTTTTAAACCTGCCTTCCTGCAATTCTTTCTTTATAGGGTGTTCAAAATCTGAATTCGTTAGCTCTGCTAAATTTGAAAATAATAAAACAATCTTCCCATTAGGTTTTAAATGATTTTTTGCTTCTTTAAAGAAATCTGGAAATAAATCCTCATTATAATAAATTGCATTATCAATTCCTTTTGAATTATATTTTTGTGGCAACCAAGGCGGATTAAAAACAATTAAATCAACTTTGTTATCACAACCTGCAAATAAATTACCATGAAAAAGCTCAATTTTTGAATTCAAATTATTCTTATCAGCATATTCCCTAATACCAACAATTGCATTTGGGTTTATATCAGTTCCATAAATTTTAAAGAAACCATTTTGTAACATTTGCATTGTTAAAACTCCGCTACCAATTCCAATATCAAAGGCTGTTTCTTTATTGCCGGAATATCGGTTCAACCAATTCTCAAAAAGTTTAAGATGCTCAAATCTTGTAGGAAAATATGTTCCATACCAAGGATAAATTTTATTTTTCAGAACAGGAACAGTAACTCCATTTTTATACCATTGCCATGAACTATTTAATCCTTGCACCTGCGGAAAACTTAGTAAAAAACTATCAAAATTTTCATATAATATTTTTAACCAACCTATTGCCGGAGATTTCTTTACAGCAAGTTTATTATTCTTAATTTCTAAAAATACGTGGTTTGAAAGTTTATGAAATTCATTACGAAAATTTCTTTCTTCATTAAATGATTTACTTTTATATTTTTTACGAAGATACTTTTTAAGTTCATTTAAAATTGTTAAGCCTGTACTATAAAAATCAAGAATTAAAATATTATATCCATCAAGCAAA
>JAADEE010000029.1 GCA_013153575.1 Chlorobiota bacterium | reverse complement strand
TCCCTTTAATAAATTTAACAAAGTTGTTTTACCGCTTCCATTTTTTCCTATTAAACCAATTATTTCACCTGAATTAGCAACTAAATTTAGATTATCTAATACTTTTACTTCGGAATTGAAACCAATTTGATACGAAAAACTAATATTTTTTACTTCAAGTTTTACCATTTTTAAATGTTTCTATTGCCAATTTGCCTATCCATAGTTAATTTAGATTTTCTAATTCTTTCTATAAAAATAAACAAAATAGTAAGCATTACAGTTGCAATTTTTAAATCCGTTGAAGGTAAGCCTAATCTTAATGCTATTGAAATTACACTTTGATAAATTATCATACCAATAATACCTGCCAAAAGTAAATAAAAAATATTATTAGGTTTCAAGATGATTTCACCAATAATTATTGAAGCAAGTCCAATTATTACAAGACCTGTTCCCATTGAAATATCGACGAAGCCTTGGTATAATGCAATAATAATTCCGGCTAATCCCGCCAAACCATTTGAAATAGCCAATCCTATAACATTTAGCTTTTCTATGTTCAAATTTAAATTTTTTGCTGTATTTTCAGAATCACCTAATGCACGTAAACGTAAGCCAATATTAGTTTTTAGCAGTAAATACAACAGAAAAAAAATTATGCTAATAATTATTATTGCAATAATCAAATTATATATTTGGCTGCTTTTTGAAAAGTCTGTAAACCAAATAGACTTTGAGTTTATGAGTGAAATATTTGAAGTTCCCATTACACGTAAAGAAACCGAATATAGCATTGTCATAACCAATATACCTGAAAGAAGCTTTGAAATTTTTAATTTGTTATGAAGTAACGCTGTAATAATTCCAAAAAATGCACCAACAATAGAAGCCGAAACCAAAGCTAATACAACAGAATTGGTATGATTTAAAGTAATTGCACCAACAGAAGCACCTACTAATAATGTTCCGTCGGGGGTTAAATCAGGAAAACCTAAAATACGAAACGAAAATACTATGGATAATGCTAATAATGAATATACTATCCCTATTGTCAAAGCAAAGATTAACAAATCCATATTATTCTTGTAAAACAGGTTCTTTAATAGATTTATTTAAATATTTATCCGGTATTGTAATATTGAAATATTTCAAAGCATCTTCATTAACAACCAATTTTCCTTTATTTCCTACAACAACAGGAATGTCAGCCGGTTTTTCACCGTTCAAAATACGAACAATTAATTTTCCTGTATCTTTTCCCAATTCATAATAATCAACACCAAAAGTAGCAATACCACCTTTTTCAACGCTACCTTCATCGCCTACAAATAATGGGATATTATTTGTTCTTGACACTTTTACAAAAGCTTCTAATCCTGACAATACCGTATTATCAGCAGGTGCAAAGAAAATATCACATTTGCCGACTAACGAGTTTGCTGCGGAAAAAATTTCAGAAGTAGATGAAACCGGTGCTTCAATTATTTCAAAACCGTATTTTTTTGAAACTTCTTTTATTTTTTTCATAGAAGCTTCTGTATTTGCTTCTCCCGGATTTAAGACTACACCTATTTTTTTTGCATTAGGGAATATATCACGGATTAGTTCAAATTGTTTGTCATAAGGCCATTGGTCACTTGTTCCTGTTATATTACCACCCGGGTGTTCAAGAGATTTAACTAAACCTGCTTTGACAGGGTCAGTAATGGCACCAAAAACTATGGGAATAGTATTTGTTGCCTTTTGGCAAGCTTGTGCAGACGGTGTAGCCAAAGCTAACATAATATCCGGATTTTTCATTGCCTGTTGTTTTGCAATTTGTGTTGCCAATGATACGTCAGCATTTGCTACTTGGATATCATATTTAATATTTTTATGGTTTTCTTTTGACCATTGCGACAATACTTCTTTTACACCGTCCATTGTCTTTTTTAGATTAGGGTGGTGCACATACTGGTTTACTGTAATTAATATTTCTTTTTTGTCTTTATTGGTTTTACAACCTGAAAAAACAAAAACTATTAATAATGCTTGGATAAAATATTTTGCTTTCATTATCAATGATTTAAATTATTTATAATATCAATAAAATTTTTAATATCATTTATGTCTTTTATTTCTTTAGATTTGATGTAGCCACTATGATCATTTTGACAATTGAAATTTTTTGTAATCAAGGTATTCTCTTTATTATTTATCATATTGTTATACCAATCAATATATGATTGTAATTTGCTAGAATTTTTTTCGGAATCAAAAGCAGATAAGTTGCTAAATTTTTTTCTATCTATTGTATCAGAACTTTGTGCAAAAACTGTTGTTTTTCCCTTATAGGTAGAAATTGTAAAATCAAATAAATTGTTGTTTATACCACTTCCACAAAAAACGTCTTCAATTTTTTCATTATAAACAATAATATGGAATATAACACTTTTCTTTTTTAAATTTCTTGTGTAAAGATGGTTATTAAATTCTACATATTTTATTAATGCAGATTGATGATTTATGTATTCTTCAATTAATTCATCTTTTTTTATTATTAAAAATCTTCTTGCTTCAATTGGTTTCTTTTCATTAATAATTCTTTTTTGTTCATTCCAAAATGAATTATCATAAGTTTCTAAATTGGACGGTTTATTAGTTTCTGTTGTAAAATATTTGCCATTTTTAGTAATTAATTCATTTGCAATTTTAGTAATACGTCTTCGTCGCTCTTCATATATATGTTCAATCATTTTTTTTTGTTGTTTAGAAGTTAAATTTTTAAATGAATTGTCTGATTCAAGAGCTTGTAGATTTAGAAATTTTAATTCCCATAAAATAGAAGTTGTTACATTATTATTTAAAAGATCTGTTAAACTTTGCTCTATCTTTTCAACGGCTTCTGGGATGTAGTATTTTGCAATAGATTTTAATTTGTTGCTTCTAATATTTTCTATAGTTTGTTTTATATTTGGATAATTAATACTTTTTAAATCACGCATATATTTTAGTAAAAATAAAAAAGTTAGTATTAAAAGAGCTACTAAAATTTCTATCATTAAATGTTCTTTATTAAATTTTTCTTTCAAGAATAAATACTTTACAACAAAGTAAGCAGCTGTTAACCCTAGCTCCATAAGGAACTCTTTGCTAAATTTTGCAAAAAAATGTTTCCAAAAAATTTTAGAAAAAAATACATCACGATAATTTGCAATAAAATAAATAAATAGAGCAATTAGAATTAAATAATAATATTCAAAAGAAGTTTTTTCTGCCATAATTATTATATTTTTTTATAAGGACAAGTCCCATTATAATTTTCTCTAAACCATTTTAGATATGATTGTTCTTTCCAAAGTGTATCAAACTTCAAAGTATCAAAGTAATTTTCGACCGGTTCGGGAACTAATTTACCGTTAATTTTTTGTTGTCTTGCAGGACAATGCCAAATTTTGCCTTTATTATCAATTTGCACGCCTAAACCTTGAATACAAGGCAATCCGCTAATATATGCGTCCGGTGAAATTGTTGGAAAGCCGTTCATTTTATCATATTCAATAACCTGTTTTCTGATATTCATATATTCTTCGGTAGTTACAGGTTCAAAGAGTTCTTTTGTTTTTTTGTCTTCTAATAAATAGTCGCCTTGAAATTTCGAATCTTCTGTTCTTCCTGTTGGCATATAATTACCGGCAATGTAAGTAATATTGTTTTTCCGGCAGAATTTGAAAATATCAAAAACTTCATTAAGATTAGATTTCATCAAGAGTGTATTAATTGCTAATCTTGTAGGATGATTTTTATTGAAACCGTAATCAAACAATTTTTTCAATGCAATATCTCTTGTTTTGGAATAATCCTTTTGACCAACTAAAATATCTTGTAATTCACTATCAAATGAATTAACCTTTAAAACAACAGAAGCGTCAATTTCTTTAAGGAATTCCACAAAAGAATCGGATGTTGCTATTTTTATTCCGTTCGTTGCAACAAGGACTTTCATCCCTAATTCTTTTATATAGCTTGCAATTTTTTTAAACTCAAAATCAATAGTTGGTTCACCGGCACCGATAATATTAATTGTTTTTGCTCCTGCTTTTGCAAGCTTATCAATTATTTCCTTATACTCATTAAAGTGTAGTTCATTTTTATTTCTTTTCTTCCTTAATGAACCAATTTTTTCAACATAGCAATAAGGACAATTGAGATTGCAGGCATTTGACAGGTCAATAGACGGATTTAATACCCTTTTTCCTTCAATAGCTTCTCTAATATGTTTCCCTTTAAATGTCCACGCATCAAGTGTTGTAGAAGGACATAGTAATTCTTCTAATTCTTTATCAGAATATTTTAATAATTTGTTTGAAATATTTTTTGTTGTAATCATTTATGTTCTTTTACTTGAAATACATACAAATGGCACGCCAAATTTAAGAAATTTTTCTTTACTTTTTGTATGTAACTCATTTTTAAGTTGTTCTATTATACAATTTTGTTTGTCAGGTGGAATGATATTCTTCCATTCCGGTAAAAAATATTTTTTAATAAAATAGTGTTCAAAAAAAGCTTTTTCATTTTTGTAACTCATATAAAAAAAACCATTATCAATGGTTAAAATCTCAAAATTATATTTTGTCAATAATTTTTTATATTCATCAACTTCTTTTCTTTTTATTCTTCTATGTTCTTCAACTTTATTTACTTCTTCAATCAAATTGTTGTCTTTTAATACTTTGTTAAATATTGAGTAGAACTCTTTATAAGTATCGTATAAGTTAAAAGTAAAAATAAACTCACTTCCAATTTTTGCTACCCTTGAAGCTTCTTTTATAGCATTTTCTAAATTATCAACATTATTTATTCCATTGTTTGAAACGATTAAATCAAA
>JAADEE010000220.1 GCA_013153575.1 Chlorobiota bacterium | reverse complement strand
CGTCTTCAACAACTTCCCTATTTCTCCAAATTTCAAAATCACCTTTATCAATATTTATAATAAAATCATAATTATCAGATGTTCCGTATTGCTTTTCAAAGGTTGCTCTAAAAACTTCTTCAAGAACACTCATCATTGTTGCTCTGTCAATGTCTTTGTTTTCTTTAAAACTAGCAAATGTATCAATTAAATTCAAATTAGCCATTACTCTAATATATTTAAAATGTTATTACAAGTTTAACTTGTTTTAAATGTTCAAACTCAAAAGTTACTTCGCTTTCTTGTTCAACATTTTTATTTTTTTTCTTTTTTCCTATCTCAGGAATTATTTTTATTCCTTTTTCTGAAACTTCTTTTAATATACCTTTTGTTTTTTCTCCTTCTATTGTTTGAATTTTTATAGTTCGTCCTATATTTTTTTCAAATTGTTTTAAAACTTTTAAAGGTTTATCTAATCCTGCTGATGAAACTAATAGTTCAAAGTCCTCTTCTTCTCTATCGAAATTTGCTTCAATTAGTTTACTTAGTTTTGCACAATCATCAACTTTTATTCCTTCAAAACTATCAATAAAAACAGTCATTCTATTGTCATTAGAAACTTTTGCTTCAACAAAAAATATTGTTTTATCAATAAAATTATCTTTTTCTGATAATAAAATATCTTCTGTTATATTTTGTAGTTCTTCTTTGTTAGTTATCATTCTGCAAACAATAAAACAGGGGACTATAAAAAGGTCCCCGTGCATATCAAATTCATTTCTTGACCGCAAAGGTAAGAAAATTAGTTTTAAAAATAAACTTTTTAATGATATTATTTTTTTAACGTTTTGTTACACACTTTTCATTATCTAAAAAATCAGGATGAAATGTGTTTTTTACTACGTTAAGAAAATTATCTTTTTTTGCTTTTTCAAAAACGGAAAAATTAGTTTGTAATTTTTGTATTTTTTTAATAACCTCATCTATTATAAAATTATCTTGTTTACAAAAAATAAACATATTTTTATTTTTAAGATAGTTTGCCAAATACTCTTGTTCTGTTTGAGAAGGCGTTGGTATTAGTATTGCTTTTTTTTGTAATTTTACTAAATCCATAATTGTTGTATAACCTGCCCGACTGATTATTATTTCTGAATTTTGGATTGCAAATTGCATTTCTTTTCTTGAAAGGTGATTTACATATTTTATATTTGAATTATTCTTTGAAAATGATTTTTCAGGTTGCCCCGACACTAATAAAACTTTCTTATTTGTTCCTTCTAACTGCTTAATAATTTTTGTTTCAAGAATTGTTCTTTGAGGTTCAGGTCCTGAAAGTATTATTAAAATATCGTTTATATATTCTTTGCTATCTTCTTTATTATATTGAAACTGCGACAAAATCCCCACAAAGCTAAATTCGGCAGGAAGTCTTTGTTTATGCGACAATTTGCCTGATAAATTTATTTCATTTTTATAATCGGGAATAAGACATTTTGAGAATTTGCTTATTTTATTTTGCTGCATTTTAAAAACAATTCCTTCTAAAAATTTTATTTGCTTAGGTAATTGTATAAATATTTGATGTGTTATAAATATTGAAGGTACTTCTTTTGAATAAACTCCGTAACGATTATCCGAAATTATTAAATCAATATTTTGTTGCTTAATTATTTTTTGAACTTGTTTATGTTCTTTTCTTATTCCTCGAATTATTTTAGGAAGTTGAATTAGCATTTTAAAAACGAAAGCATTTTTTTTAGGATATTTAATGCTAAATGATTTAAGCTCTATATGAAGAAGTTTAGGAAATTCTTTTTTTAACAATTCTGCTGATGCTCCTTCTGTGGCAATAATTACTTCGTAACCTGCCGATATTAACTTGTTAATTAGAGGAATATCTCTAACAGCATGACCTAACCCCCAATTTAATGGTGATATTAATATTTTTTTTGACTTATTAGATTTATGCATTAGTTAGTTGTCACTACTTAAGAAAGTTATAAATAAAATGTAATTTAAAAAAATTGTGGCACATTATAACGTGCCACAATTATATATGTAATTTAATAAATTAATCTAATGTGCTCCATCAGGCATTAAAAATTTATCTTTTGTTTCTTTTACAATTTTATTATAAAAATCTTGTCCGTAGCCCGGTTGTTTTAAATGTGGGTTTTGATGTCCCGGATTTGGAGTTTTTACATTTCCATCCATATATTTCATAAATAAATAACGATAAAGTTTTTTCCAATTTTCAACAAGTGCATTTGCATTGTTTACTGAAAAATCTGTAATAAATTCTATTGCTAAATCTTTATCTGTTTTATAAAGTTGTTCTGCTCCTGCATCAATTGCTTTTACTTTTTTAATAAAATTATCTTCCAAGTCTTGTTGAATTTCAGCAATTTCAGGATGAATTAAATTATATCTTGTATAAGCAAAGTTTGACACTTGATTAAAAACCCAAAATGCGGCATCATCTGACCATTCCATCATTTTACCATTTCCTACTGCATATGCTTCAGGCACTTTTGTAGATGAAGTGTATATAGGAGTATAAACTGAATTTGCAGCATCGTCAACACTAAACCAAATTATACCTCCTATTTCATTAGGTAACCAACTTCTTGCTTGTGCAATAAATGAAAAGCCTGTTTGTTGCGTTGATGTTGCTCTTTCATTACAATATGTATGAGTTTCTCCATTTTCATCTTGTGCTTTCCAAGTTAAAGGTCTCCAACGATATGGTAATTCAAATGGACCTGCTCCTATATCTTTCCTCATATCAAGTTCTGTTCCTTCAAGATGGTCACGCATAAAATTCATCATATCATGTACACTAATTTTTTTATCAGGTTTAATCCAAAGTGGCATTCTATTATTTGCATAATTTTCTTTTGTAATAGGTTTGTTTTTTTTATGTTCTTTTTTATGTGTAACATTTCCTTTAACATAGTTAAAATATTTCATCATATCATTATTAACTTCTTTAAACATAGACCATACACGAATTTCACAAAATCTTGCTCCTCCAAAATCAACAGGTGCATAAACATCTGAAAAACTAAAATCTGCATCTTTACCTTTATATAAACCTTTTCTTTTAGCAAAAGAAATTACATCTTGTGCATAAATGCAATTTTCAGGATCATCAAGCGGGAATGTAGTAATACGAGCTTGATTTGCATGTCCGGAAATATATCCGTCAGGAATTTTACGAGCTACCCAAACAGCTCCTTTTTCACCTTGACCTTTTCCTATAATTTCCATAATCCAAGCTTCATTAGGATCGGCTATTGAAAAAGATTCTCCTTCACTGTAATATCCATATTTATCCATAAGGTCAGCAATAACTTTAATAGCCTCACGTGCTGTTTTTGAACGCTGAAGAGCAATGTAAATTAAACTTCCATAATCCATAATTGCACCATCTTGATGCCAAAGAGATTCTAAACCTCCATAAGTTGTTTCTCCTATTGCAAGCTGAAATTCATTCATATTACCAACAACATTATATGTATGAGATACTTGAGGAATTTTTCCTAAAAACTTGCCTGTATCCCATTCATAAATATCAAGCATTGTTCCATCTGCCCAATCCATTGCAGGGAAGAAATACAATTCTCCATAAAGAACATGAGAATCTGCTGCATAGCTTATCATTGTAGAGCCATCTGCTGATGCTCCTTTTGTAATTAAAAAGTTTGTGCAAGATTTTGCATCTTTATTAAAAACAAAAAGCAATGCAAAAATCAATGTAAGTGAAAATATTTTTTTCATTATATTTTTATTTAAAAGGTTTTAAAATAATTTTATTTTTTAGAATATCAGCTAACAAAAATATAAGAATAATATAATTTTTACTACTTTTGTTTAAAATAAAAAATAAGATATGGCATCTGATATTGAAAAAAAGATAATTGAAACAATAAAAAAGAAATCAAACTTAAAACAAAAAGTTTTTAATAATACTTATAAAGTTTTTAAAGATTTAAAATCTTTACTTTCTGAAATAGAAGTTAATTACAACAAACAATTAAAAGATGATGTTGTTGTTGCTCCTTTTAAATACAAAAACATAAGTGATTTCCAATGTGAATTAAAAGTTGCCGGTGATGTTTTAGTTTTTCAGATGCACTCAAATGTTTTTGAGTTTGACAGGGATCATGGTGTTTGGAAAATATCATACATACAAAATAATGAAATGGCAACATTTTCAGGAATTATAAATATCTATAATTTTTTAGCAGATTCTTTTAAATATAACAGAATAAACGATTTGGGGTATTTAGTTGGAAGAATTTTTATAAATAAAGATTTTCATTATTTTGTTGAAGGAAAAAGACAAATGGGCTTTTTATATAACAATTTCGGAAATGCAACAATTGACAAAAATAAACTTAAAGAAATTGTTGACACTGCAATTGCTTATTCTCTTGACTTTGATTTACTTGTTCCTCCTTATGATAATATGAAAGTTATAACTGTTGAGCAAATTGAAACAAAAAGGCAAACTGCACATATACAAACAGGAAAACGTTTAGGTTTTGGTTTTAGGGCTGATGATGTACATGGAGAGGATAAAAATTTAATTTATACCGGGGGATAAAAATAAAAGAGGCTGTCTCAAAAGTCTGTTTTTGTCATACCAAACTTGTTTCGACATCTTTACATGTGTCTGAATATCAACTGAATAAATTTTTGAAATAAATTCAGAATAATACTGCTTGATACTTTTGAGACAGCCTCTTTTACTTTTATATTTTAATTTCTTAAAAGTATTAATCCTCAATAGGCGTAGGAACAGCACCCCACTTATTTTCTTCATTTACACTTTCTTTAATCCAAAATGCAAATATTAGAATAAGAACTCCAAT
>JAADEE010000125.1 GCA_013153575.1 Chlorobiota bacterium | reverse complement strand
TCTAATTTCTTTTAAAAACCTGAAACCTGAAATATTTTTATAAGCCTTGTTTGAAACAGCTGCTTTCATTAAACTTTTAGTTGTTTTACCTATTTTAAACTTAAACCTGTTTTTAAACCTTATCGCCCTAATCAATCGTGTCGGATCATCAACAAAACTTAATGAGTGTAAAACCCTTATTGTTCTTTCCTTTAAATCTTTTTTTCCACCAAAGTAATCAACCAAATGCCCAAAGTCAGCTTTATTTAAGCTTATAGCCATTGCATTTATTGTAAAATCCCGCCTATACAAATCATGATACAAATGACCTTTGGTAACTGTGGGTAAAGCCCCGGGAGTTTTATAATATTCATACCTGCTTGTTGCAATATCAAGTCGTGTACCGTCTTTCAAAACCACCAGCGCCGTTTGAAACTTTTCATGTTTAATACATTTTCCGTTTAATGCGGATGCAAGCTTTATAGCAAAAGAAATGCCGTCGTGTGTAACAACGAAATCAAAATCAAAATTCTTCTTTCTTAAAATCAAATCTCTCACAAATCCGCCTACAATAAACACTTCTGTTTTCAATAAACCTGCAATCTCAGATACTTTAAGCAAAATCTCATAATACTTCTCAGGTAAAGTTTTTTTCAGCCTGTGTTTGTATGAAATCTTTTTAACAGTATTATTACTGTGAATTAAAACTCTTTTAAATGCTTCTGTTCTTGTAATAATACCAATTTCATTTGTTGTAAGTTCAACAAAGACAACCTTTCTGTTTGAATTTAGAAAAATATCTCTTAAATCTTCAATATCAGTTTCAGGAGAAACATATAAAACATCTATATCCATTAGCTCTTTAACCTGCATATTATTAAAATTATGTAACACAGCATAATCAATATCCTGCCTCGAAACAACACCTGAAACTTTTCCCGTATCGTCTTTCACTGCAACAGTATTTATTCTAAGCCTGTTCATCATATTAAATGCAGTATCCACAACATCGTGCTCGGATAAAGAGAATACGGCAGGGCTTGCAATATGCCTTGCTTTTAACAAAGACGGAATAGTACGAATAACTTCATCAACCGATTTCCTTATTTCTAAAACGGTTTTTTTCTTAAAAGAGGCACTGTAAACAAATTCATGACCGCCTCCTTTAAATTTATTGCCTATAAGTTGTTTTAAATCTATGTCTTTATAATTATTTTTAGCAATCAAATATGATTTATCTTCCAATTGAAAAATACAAAAAAACAGCTTAAGGTTTTCAAGTTCCATAACTCTGTGTACAACAGATGACACATCAGCTTCGTAATCATCGGAAATAAACATTGAAATTGCCACATCTCTACCTTTAATTGTGAATCGCTCCAAGCCTGAAATAATCTTGTTTAAAAGCTTTATCTGACTATTGGAAAGACCGGTTTTTAAAACAGATTCAATAAGTTCAAGCTTTCCCCCGTTTTCCATTAAAATAGAAGCTGATTTCAAATCATAAGCCGTGGTGCCGGGATATGAAAGAAAATTAGTATCTTCATAAATTCCCAACAATCCTATTGTTGCAAAAAACCGAGGTATAATTATATTTTTGTTAGTCAAATAGTCAACAACGATAGAAGTTGTCGCACCTACTTTTTTTGAATACCTTTTGTTAAACTCAATATTTACAAATTCAGTTTGATGATGATCAAATATTTCAATTTTATTTCCATCTAATTTATCTAAAATATCCGCAACATGAGGTAACCGTTCTTTATCGGAAGTGTCGGTAATTATCAACTTTGTGACACTATCCGTGTCAATATCCTTTATTAAATTTGTAAACTTGTTTTCTTGTTTTTTTATAAAGTGTCTTAGTTTGTTCTCAATTGCAGTAGGTAATAATATTTTTGCATCTTTGTACATTAAAGACAACAGTACACAAGATGCGAAACCGTCAAAATCCAAAGCAATATGGGAAGTTATAATAATCATAATTACTTATAACACAATCTTACCAAATAAAAAAGGCGCGAGTTTTTTCATACTCGCGCCATAGTATAAAATAAGCTATTTATTTTTAAGGTCTTTTTACCAAGAAACAATTTGTAATATTTACTTCTTTAATAGTTCCTAAAACTTTTACTGTGGATGAATTTTCTCCTGTAAACAAAATAACGGCATCTCCTGCATAGTAAACATTTTTACCACTATCTGTGTATGAGTATATTGCCAATAAATCACCGGGCATAAAGCCTTGATTAGAACCGCAATTAATAATACCCATTGTGTCTGCAAACATATTTTCCTGATTATCTTTAGTTGCTAAAAAACTGTAATGTTCTCCTTCAGGTACTGCTTTATATCTATCAAAATGTTTATAATCGACAAGTAACGGAATCGGCTCATAATCTTTGAAAGGAATCACCAAATCTCCCGGAGTTACTTTATCACAAGAAAAAGTAATAATAGCAGAAGCTGTATTCTCTCTTGCCAACAATACTTTTAACCTACCTATTCTAGTATATGCAATACCATAAATGTTATCTTTTGAATTTGGGTTATCTACGACTTTTAACTTTCTTATGATTTGATAAACTTTGCCTGCTTCCAAACCGTTATTCTTACCTGCATCAAGAAAAATCACATCTCCCTTTGACAATATTTCAGCTCTATCCTCTCCCTCAACAACTTTAGCAAGATAATTTATACCTTTGGTCTCCTCGTTTGTATCTTCGTATAAAAAAATTGTACATTCAATATCTACACTGTATGCAACTTCTGTAATATTTGCCTTTTTCTTTGCAACAGGTTCAGGCTTTTCTTCTTTAACAGGTTCAAGATTTTCCTCTTTTTCTGCAAATTCTTCAACCTTTTCCTCAACAGTTGCCTGTGGTTCAGCACTAACAGTATCATTGGTTGTTTCTTTATTTACAACATTAACAGGCTCAAATACAAGAGGATCACCGGGATAAATCCAGTGAGGATCTTTTATATATTCATTAGCTTTCCAAATTTGAGGCCACAAATAAGGGTCTTTCAATTTTTGCTCTGCCAAATCCCACAATGTATCACCTTTTTGAATAATGTAAACATTAGTACCGTCAGGGTAAGAAACAGGCGGATTATAAGGCGTCCAATGAGATTCCACATTAACTTCAGCCTTAACTATGGTAGCCAAAAAAGCAACAATTGTAAGACAAAACAAAGTTTTTTTTGTCAATTTAAACATTATTTTCTCCTTATCTTTACTGTTAGCTTATATTCTAAATGATAAAGAAGTTATGTCAAGTTATTTTTAAAAATAATTTTTTTATCAAAAAGCCTTAATAATTTAATGTAAGTTTTTTTATTTTACCTAACAAAAATAGTTATAAAACACCTCATTTTCCAAATATTTACACCAAAAAATAATTTTTATTGAAAAAAAAGAGTCCATACAATACAATTAACAAAAAAATAGGGAAAGGTTTCCTTAATTTATTAAGTTTTTATAAATATTTTGGAGGAATTATGAACTACGAACAATTACTGGGGGAAAAAGAAGCCCTTAACCTTCTTGAACACAAATGTACAACAATCCCCAAAGAAATGCTTCATTTGCCGGGTAATGACTTTGTTGACAGAATTTTCATGCAAAGCGACAGAAAACCCGGAGTATTGGTGAATTTGCAAAGAATGTACAATACCGGAAGATTGGCAGGAAGCGGATACTTATCCATTTTACCTGTTGATCAAGGAATTGAGCACACAGCCGGAGCATCATTTGCACCAAATCCTATTTACTTTGATCCTGAAAATATTGTAAAACTTGCCATTGAAGGTGGTTGTAATGCAGTTGCATCAACACTTGGGGTACTTGGAAGTGTTGCAAGAAAATATGCACATAAAATTCCATTTGTTGTTAAAATAAACCATAATGAATTATTAACATACCCTACAAAGTATGATCAAATTCTATTTGGTTCAGTTAAACAAGCTTTTGAAATGGGTGCATCTGCAATAGGTGCAACCATTTACTTTGGTTCTGAGCAATCTAACAGACAAATTCAAGAAATAAGCGAAGCATTTGAATACGCTCATGAACTTGGAATGGCTACAATTTTATGGTGCTATCTAAGAAATTCAGCATTTAAAAAAGACGGTGTTGATTACCATACGGCAGCAGATGTAACTTCTCAGGCAAATCATTTGGGAGTTACAATTGAAGCAGACATAATTAAACAAAAGCAAGCGGAAAACAACGGAGGCTTCACAGCAATTAACTTTGCTAAAACACATAAATTTGTTTATGAAAAATTAACATCGGATCACCCTATTGATTTAACAAGATACCAAGTTGCAGGTTGTTATATGGGACGAATGGGACTTATAAATTCAGGTGGTGCATCAGGTGAAAACGATTTGCAACAAGCTGTAAAAACAGCAATTATCAATAAAAGAGCAGGTGGAATGGGCTTAATCTCAGGAAGAAAGGCATTCCAAAAACCAATGGACGAAGGAGTTAAACTCCTTAATGCAATTCAAGATATTTTCTTGGATAAGTCTGTAACTATTGCTTAAATTCAATAAAAAAGCGCACATTATAATTTAAAAATGTGCGCTTTTTTATTTTCAATTATTTATTTAAAATTAAACTTCTTTAACTTTAATAACCTTATCCACATTAAACAATACGGATTTTACAATATCAAGCCACTGATTTTTTGCTTCATTATAAATATTGTTATCATTTTCAAATTTCATCATTTTACCTAAAACAGGTTTAGGATTAACCAGTTTACCGGGCATAAAATAAACATCAACCGATTTATTATTATCAAGTCTTGTAAAACGAACTGCCGAGTCTATGTCACAGTCAAAAAACATTAAACCCACTCTTGAAAACTTGCCGT
>JAADEE010000256.1 GCA_013153575.1 Chlorobiota bacterium | reverse complement strand
AAACAATTATGATATTGTAATTGTTCGTTGCAATAACAAAACAAATCCTATTATAGGAATTTACAATAAAAATGTTTTACCCGTTTTAGAGCAAGAAATAAATTCAAAAATGTATAAAATGATGAAGTTTCTTGAAAAAACTAATCATAAAATTATTCAACTTAATGAAAGCTACAAGGATGATTTGCAGAACATTAATACGCAAGATGATTTTAACGTGAGTTCGATATAAGATTTGTTCTCAGAAAGTTGGTGGTGCATAAGGTTTGTGCTGAAAATCTTGAAGTTATAACAGGTTATATCAAAAGATTTTTAGTGCAAAGCTTATATCGAACTCACGTTTTTAGTAAATTAGTTTAATTTTTTTCTAAACTAAAAAAGGATTAGTTTTTTTCTCTTTTCCGATAGTTGTAGCAATACCATGTCCGGGATATGCAGTTGTATCATCTTGTAAATTAAATAGTTTTGTTTTAATTTGAGATATTAAAGTGTCATAGTCGCCACCGGGTAAATCGGTTCTTCCTATGCTGTTGTTAAATAAAACATCGCCAACAATTGCAAATTTATTTTGCTCATTATAAAAAACTAAACTTCCGGCAGAATGACCGGGAACATGCAAAATTTTTAATTCTGAAAAGCCAAATTTAATAATTTCACCTTCGTTTAAATATTTATAAATTGGGTATGGTTCATCCATATCTAACCCATAAATGCTTGCAGAGTTTAATGCATTTGAAATGTTAAAGTCTTCATCTTTATGTGCTTCTGCTTTTAAATTGAATGTGTCTGAAACAAATTTATTTCCAAAAACATGGTCAAGATGGCAATGTGTGTTTAATAACTTTACAGGTTTTAAATCATTTTCTTTTAAGAATTTTATTAAATACTCTTGCTCTTGTTTGTTGTAACATGCAGGGTCAATAATAACGCATTCTTTTGATTTGTCAGAAATTATGTATGTGTTAACTTCAAATGGGCTAAAAACTAATCTGTGAATTTGCATATTTTTATTTTTTTAAAGAAAAAATCCCTGCCATAAGCAAGGATTTGTGTTGTATTTGTAAAAAATGTTTTATCTTTTTTCCCAAACCCAAGCATCAATAGTGCCGTGTTTTGCTTGTAAGTCTGAAAAGAAATCTTGTGCTTCTTTTGCAGAATTAAATTCACCAACAGATATTCTGTATCTGTTTTTATTTGGTACATATATTATTGATGTTGTAATTCCTTTTCTTGCAAATCTTTTTTGTTCTTTTTTTGCAGAAGCTTCGCTTTTTACACTTCCTACAATAATGTAATATTTTCCGTTGCTTGCAGAACTTATTGATGTGTTTGTTTCTGGCTCCGATACTTCTTGTGTTGTTTCCGATACATCTTGTGTAACATTTTCTTCTGTATCTTCAACAGCATTATTTTCGGTATTTTCTTCTGTTATAAGATTTTCTTCATCAGTATAACCTTCTTCAAATGTTGTATCTTCCTCTTCTGCAATAATATCATCTTCATCAGTATATTCTTCTTCAACAACTTTGTTTTTGTTGTTTTCTGCAACCTCTGTATTCATATCTTCTTTGTCGGGGTCAATTATTTCGTATTGGTCTTTATCTTTGTTAAACATTTGTTTTACAGATGCTATTTTTTCAGAAGAATAATTATAACCTTTTGTCCATAAGTTTGGTTTGAAGAAATATATGGCAGATAAAAGAAGTCCGATAGCTGCTAATAAAATAACAAAGATTGGCCATTTTCTTCTTTTTTTATTGGTTTTCTCTTTTATAGGCTTTTCTTTTTTTATTGTTTTTTTTGTTTCAATTTTTGGTTTAGCTTTTTTTACAGGTGCTTTTTTTTGAACTTTTGTTTTAGCTGGTTCTTTTGTTTGATTTGTTGTTATTTTTTTATCAGCAAGTGATACAACAGGTAAACCAAACGCATCAAGTAAAAGGTTTTCTTCTGATAGAAATGCAAAATCTATTTTGCCGTCAGGAGATTGATTAAAAGTTCCTAAACCTTTAAATTCAACAGTTTGTCCGGATTTTAATTTTGTTTTAACAGTTTTAACAAATTCATCTATAAGTTCTTCCGATGCTTCTTTTGAATATCCTTCTTGTTCAGAAATATATCCGGATAATAAACCGGCATCTTCTTTAATATTGGGGTCAAATGTTACAATTTTATATGGAGGCTTCATTGTTTCTGTTTCTTCATCGTATCTTGCAGAAACTTGTTTTGTAATAAAAGCTCCAAAGTCTTTTAAAATTACTCTTTCGTTTGAAACTAAAAGATTTTTAATATGTTGACTTATTTCCATAATGTATTAGATTTTTAACAAATTTAGATATTTTTTTTTAATAAACAAACTTGTTGAAATGGTATCATTGCTGATTTTTATTATTGTTTAGTATGTTTTAGTCATGCTTTCAGGAACTACAAAAATAAAATCTGCTTTATTCTTATCATCATCATTAAGTTTTTTAATGTTTTTTTGTTCTATTGTTGTTATTGTTAATATTTTTAGTTCAGGTTTTGCTTTTTTTATGTGCCAAACAATACCTTCGTGATTATCAGAATGATATGAGCCATTGTAATGTATGAAGATTTTGTTATTTTCAATATTCTTTAAAATAAAATATGACATTGTTGCATCTTTTATTGCTTGTGATTGTGGAAAACGAGGATTTCCGTGTCCCATTTTTTTACCCATTTCAATCATATCTGCGTAGCATTTTACATTTTCATCATATGCAATTGGTAAAGGTGCAATGTATAATTTTGCTTCTTTACTTAAATCGTTAAGTCCTTCAAAACCTTTATTGAAAACAATACTTGCATATCTTCTTGGAATATTTGTTGCAATAAATTTCAAATTGTTTTCTTTTGCAAAGCTCATTAATGGCTTATAATCTGTGTCGTAATTTGGCCATTTTCTAACTTCTGCTTCAAATTTTTTTTCAGGAACTAAATCTTGTAAAAATTCATTTATAATTAGTTGATTGTCTGCTTCAAACATTTCTGCACCAAGTGTAATATTGTTTTCTTTTAGCTTCGCTAAATCTTTTGTTATTTCAAGCTCCATCCAGTGACTTATTGGGTTGTTATGTGATTCTCCAAAAAATATAATGTCGGCTTTGCTTAATTCCTTTAACATTTTTTCGTATTTTATACTTTTCCCATTTTTGTTAAAAAGTTTATAAGCCGGTTTGTCAGATGTAAAACCCATAAAAATAATGGATAAAATTATTAGTGTTTTTATTTTCATTTTATTTAACTTTTAGTTGTTTTTTTCACA
Source organism: Chlorobiota bacterium (assembly GCA_013153575.1). GTDB lineage: Bacteria > Bacteroidota > Bacteroidia > Bacteroidales > JAADGE01 > JAADGE01. The sequence goes on along the minus strand of JAADEE010000256.1, from coordinate 1,602 downwards.
TTCTGCCATCATTTTTTCGGCATTTTCTTTAATTTTATTTTCAATCATTCCTTGAAACATTCTTGCTGCGAATGGAAGTTTACTTTCAACTGTTACATCATTTTCTGTAATAGTCATTTTCCCTGAAACATTCATTCCTCTGATTTTAAATGAAAAAGAAATTTCATTATCATTACGTGTTTGTTGTAAGTTAGAAAATTCATCTTTAAATTTTTCCGATAGGTTTTTAAAAATATTTTCTGCACAATCAATAGCTGTTTCTTGTGTAAAGTTATGTTCTACTGTTACTTTCATTTTGTTTAATTTACTTGTTTTTCATTAATTTTTCAATATCTTCAATTTCAATTGGTTCATTTGCTAATAAATCAATTGGTTCGTTATCTGTTATTAATATGTCATTTTCAAGTCTTATGCCAAAACCTTCTTCTTCAATATAAATTGCAGGTTCGCAACTTAAAACCATTCCGGGTTTAAATTCGGTATCTTTTGTTCCTACATCATGAACATCTAATCCCATAAAATGAGAATTTCCATGCATGAAATATTTCATTCTAATAACATCTTTTTGTTTTTTATTGTTTATTTCTTCTTTTTTTGCTAAACCTAAAAGTACTAATTCTTCTTCAATAAACGAATTAACTTTTTTGTTGAGTTTATTAATTGTCATTTTAGGTTTCATGAGTTTTGTTGCTTTTTTCATAACACGCAAAACTGCATTATAAACTTCTTTTTGTCTTTCAGAAAACTTACCATTAGCAGGAATTGTACGTGTTGTATCAGCTGAATAATTTGCATATTCTGCACCAAAATCCATTAAAATTAAATCACCATCTTTGCAGATTTTATCATTTGAAATATAGTGTAATACACAGTTGTTTTTTCCTGATGCAATTATTGGTTCGTATGCATGTCCGTTTGCACCATTTTTTAGAAATTCATAAGTTATTTCAGCTTCAATTTCATATTCTTTTATTCCAGGTTTTACCGTTTTAAGAACTTTATGAAATGCTTTTGTGGTAATATCACAAGCTTTTTTCATAAGCTCTATTTCTTCCGGTTCTTTTATTAACCTTAATTCTGTTAAAAATGGAGCTAACCTGTGAAATTTATGTAATGGGTATTTTTCTTTAAGTTCGTGAATAAACCTTAAATCTTTATATGGAACAGCTGTGTTAATTTTTGAATATTCATTATTGTTTAGAAAGATATTATCATTTTCTAAAAGTAAATCTTTAAGAAATGCATCAAATTCTGAAATAAATTTAATATTTTTTATACCTGATATTTCAGTTGCTTCTTCTTTTGTTAATTTATGTCCTTCCCAAATTTCGAGTTCTTTTTCAGGTTTTAAAATGAATAAAATTTCTTTATTTTTCTTATAAAAAGGGTTAAGAATTAAAATAGATTTTTCTTGTTCTATTCCTGTTAAATAAAAGAAGTCTGAATTTTGTCTGAATTTATAAGTTTGGTCGCCATTTTTTGGCATTTGGTCATTAGAGTTTATTATAGCAATACCTTTATTTTCTATTTTGTTTAGAAGTTTATTTCTGTTTTTAACAAATAAAGTATTGCTAATTTTATTATATTTCATTATTTAGAATT
>JAADEE010000142.1 GCA_013153575.1 Chlorobiota bacterium | reverse complement strand
TTGGTTTGGTGATTTTTTAATGGAAAAAATATATTTGTATCAATTCCATTATTAATAATATCAATTTTTAGGTTTGGATTTATTGTTGTAACCATTTCTTTTTCGGTATTACACTTTACAATAATCCTTTTTGCTTTTTTCCAAACAAATTTAATAAATGGTGTAATAAACTTATAGACCAATGAATACCTTTCTTCAAAACCCGGAATATCAGAACCTCCAATTCTTAAAACAAATGGTAATTTTTTAAAAAGATTTAAAAATATTGCCGGTAAGCCAGATGGTACTGTTGTCCAGACAAAAACAAAGTCATATTTATTTTGTTTATGATATTTAAAAGCAGAGCGTGTTGCTTTTAAAGCATACATAATCAACTCAATATTTGAAGCATGATGTATTTCTTTTTTACCAACAGGAAGTTTAATAATTGATATATTATCAGAATATTTTTGAACTTCTTTTTTAGAGCTAAAAGAAGATGTTATTAAATCAATTTCTAAGTTTGGAATATTCTTAAAAACATTAAAAAGTTCAAGATTTACAGTTCCTGTTCCGCCACCCAAAGGAGGAAATTCGTTATTAAACATTAATATCCTCATCAAAATTTTCTTTCTCATTAATGATATAATATGGTCTGTTTCGACTTTCGTCATATATCTTACCAATATATTCCCCTATTATCCAAATAAGAATAAAAACAAAACCCATAAAAATAAATAAAACAACCGTTAACCATTTATATAAATGATAATATGCTCCTGTAAAAATAACATCTAACAATTGATACAACAAAAGCCCAAGACCTGTTATTATACTAAAAACGCCTAAAACGAAACCAAGCCTTAATGGTAAAACAGAGAAATTAAACATTCCATCCATTCCCAACGAAACTAATTTTGCAAAAGAATAGGCAGACTTTCCGTTTTTTCTATCCGGTCTTTTATAATCAACAAAAGCATGAGAAAAACCCGTCCAAGCAACCATGCCTCTTAAATACCTTGAATGCTCAGACATATTATTTATTTGTTCTAAAACCTTTTTGTCAATTAGCCTAAAATCACCAACATTTTTAGGAATATCAATTCTTGTAAATCTTCCTAAAAATTTATAATAAAATTTTGATCCTAACCTTTTAATAATGTTATCCTTTCTGTAATTTGTTCGTCTTGCATATACAATTTTATATCCTTCTTTCCATTTCTCAATCATTTGAGAAATAACTTCAGGAGGATCTTGCAAATCACAATCTAATGAAATTATAGCATCTCCTTTTGCATGTTTATAGCCGGCAGTAAGTGCTGCTTGATGTCCAAAATTTCTACTTAAATCTATATATTTTACATTTTCATTTTCCTTTGCTAATTTCTTTAAAATATCTAAAGTATTATCTTTGCTTCCATCATTAACAAATATAATCTCCCAATTATTATTTATGTTTTTCATTAAAGATTTAATTCTCTCATGAAGAACATTAATATTTTGCTCCTCATTATATGCCGGAACAACAAAAGAATATTTTGGATGTTTACCCATTGGTTTTTTATACAAATTTAAAAAAGAAAGACTTAATTAACTAATAATTTGTTGCTTTTGTTTACATCTTCAATAAAAAAGCAAATTTTCTTTAAATAAATTAATCTACAATTCTTTACATTCTTGTTTTTACACTAATCTATTTTATATTTGCATAATTATTTAAAATACATTACAAATATTTTCAAATGAGTGATACTTCAACAAAATACAATTCAATAGAAGCTGAAAAGAAATGGTATCAGTATTGGCTTGACAATAAGCTGTTTAAGTCTGTTCCTGATGAACGAGAACCTTTCACAATAGTTATTCCACCACCAAATGTAACCGGAGTTTTGCATATGGGGCACATTATGAATAACACAATTCAAGACATTCTTATAAGACGTGCACGTATGCAAGGCAAAAATGCTTGTTGGGTGCCGGGTACCGACCATGCATCAATTGCAACAGAAGCAAAGGTTGTTAATAAACTTGCAGAAGAAGGAATTAGCAAAAATGACATCACTCGTGATGAATTTATGAAACATGCATGGGAATGGACACATAAACATGGGGGAATAATTCTTAATCAACTTCAAAAAATTGGAGCATCTTGTGATTGGGACAGAACAAAATTTACTTTAGATGAAGACCTTTCAGAAAGTGTAATAAAAGTTTTCATTGATTTACACAAAAAAGGTATGATATACCGAGGTATAAGAATGGTAAATTGGGATCCGAAAGCACAAACTGCAGTTTCTGATGAAGAAGTTGAATATAAAGATGAAAAATCAAAACTTTACTACGTAAAATACAAAATTGTAGATAGTGATGAATTTTTAACAATTGCAACAACTCGTCCGGAAACTATTTTGGGCGACTCTGCAATTTGTGTTCATCCTGAAGATGAAAGATATAAACATCTGAAAGACAAAAAAGTAATTGTACCATTAGTTAACCGAGAAGTTCCTATTATTTTTGATGATTATATTGATATTGAATTTGGAACTGGTGCTTTAAAAGTAACTCCGGCACACGATGAAAACGATTATATGCTTGGGCAAAAACACAATTTGCAAGTAATCGACATTTTCAACCCGGACGGAACAATGAGCAAAGAAGCTCAACTTTTTGAAGGCAAAGACCGTTTTGAAGTTCGTAAATTAATTATTTCTGAACTTGAAAAATCAGGAAACTTTGTTAAAATGGAAGATTACACAAATCGTGTAGGATACTCACAAAGAACACAAGTGCCAATCGAGCCAAAACTTTCAATGCAATGGTTCTTAAAAATGGAGGAACTTGTAAAACCTGCTTTAGAAAATGTTAACAACGGAAATATAAGATTTTCTCCAAAACGTTTCGTAAATACATACAATCACTGGTTAGAAAATGTTAGAGATTGGAATATTTCTCGTCAACTTTGGTGGGGACATCAAATTCCTGCATACTACATTGGTGGAACAAATAATTTTGTGGTTGCAGAAAACATTGAAAAAGCTCTTGAACTTGCAATTGAGAAAACAGGAAATAACAACCTAACAATTAACGATTTAAAACAAGACGAAGATGTTCTTGACACTTGGTTTTCATCATGGTTATGGCCAATTTCTGTTTTTGACGGAATAAGATATCCTGAAAATGAAGAAATAAAATATTATTACCCAACAAATGTTCTTGCAACAGGACACGACATTATTTTCTTTTGGGTTGCAAGAATGATTTTTGCAGGTTATGAGTTCAGAAATGAACGACCTTTTAAAGATGTTTATTTCACAGGCATGGTACGTGATGAAAAAAGGCGTAAAATGTCAAAACAGTTAGGAAACTCACCAGACCCTATTAAACTTATTGAAAAATATGGTGCTGATGGTGTTCGTTTCGGCATGATGCTTTGCTCTCCTGCCGGAGGTGATTTGCTTTACAACGATAGCTTACCAGAACAAGGTAGAAACTTTACAAATAAAATTTGGAATGCTTTCCGTTTAACACAAACTTGGGAAGTTGACGAAAACATTCCACAACCCGAACATGCAAAAGTTGCATTACAATGGTTCAATGAAAAGTTCAATGAACAAATTGCAAATTTAGATGAACTTTACGATAATTTTAAACTTTCTGAAGCATTAATGCTGGTTTATAAATTATTCCGTGATGAGTTTTCATCTTGGCTTTTAGAAATTGTTAAACCAGATTATCAAAAACCTATTGATGCAAAAACGTATAATGAGGTTAAGAATTATTTCGATAAATTATTAAGAATTCTTCACCCATTAATGCCATTTATAACGGAAGAAATTTGGCACCAACTTGAAAAACGTAAAGATGGCGATAGTATTATGATTGCAGAAATGCCAAAAGCACAAAGTGTTAACAGAGAAACAATTGCAGGTTTTGATTTTGCAAAAGAAGTTATTACCCAAATTCGTACAATTCGTAAAGAAAAAAATCTTTCTTACAAAAAGAAACTAAATTTACTGTATAAAGATGAAACAGGAGGTTTTAATAAAACTTTTGAAAGTGTTATAATAAGATTAAGTGGTATTGATGAAGTTTCTGAAACAAAAGAAAAAGTTGAAGGAGCATCTCATTTTGTTGTTAAAAAAACAGAATTTTTTGTTCCTCTTGGAGATTTAATTGATAAAGATGCTGAAATTAAAAAACTTTCAGAAGAACTTAAATATGCAAAAGGTTTCTTAAATTCTGTTATGAAAAAATTAAGCAATGAACGGTTTGTAAATAATGCTCCTGTTCCTGTTATTGAAAAAGAAAGAGCAAAACAAGCAGATGCTGAAGCAAAAATTAAAGCACTAGAAGAACAAATTAAAAATTTAGAAGCATAAATGCAAAAGCCCCTGTGGGTTTTGAAAACCCACAGGGGCTAACTTCAACATAAAAAAATGAACAAAAATAACTATTGTGTAATAATGGCTGGCGGTGTAGGAAGTCGTTTTTGGCCAATCAGCAGAACTCAAAAACCAAAGCAGTTTTTAGATATTTTAGGAACAGGCAAGTCACTTTTACAACAAACTTATTCGAGGTTTGCCCGTGTTTGTCCTACGGAAAACATTTATATTGTTACAAGTGAAATGTACAAAAAGCAAGTTGCAGAACAACTTCCGCAATTAAATGCAGAACAAATACTTGCAGAACCTGCAAGAAGAAATACGGCTCCTTGCATTGCTTATTCAAACCTTAAAATTAAATCAAAAAATCCTGATGCAAACATAGTTGTTGCACCATCAGACCATTTAATTTTAGATGAAACAAAATTTGTAGAAGTTATTGAAAAAAGCTTTGAATTTGTTTCGCAAAATGATACACTATTAACTTTAGGAATAAACCCTACAAGACCGGAAACCGGCTATGGTTATATACAAATTGATGAAGAAAAACCTAAAAACTTCAATTTCATTAACAAAGTAAAAAGTTTTACAGAAAAACCCGATAAAGAAACAGCAAAAAAATTTCTTGAAAGTGGTGAATTTGTATGGAATTCCGGAATATTTATTTGGTCGTTAAAAAGTATTGATAAAGCATTTGATAAATTTTTACCCGAAATTGCTCAAATATTTTCAGATACAAACAATGTTGAAACAATTGAAAAAGAGTTAAATTTTGTAAAAGAAGCTTATGCTGAATGTAAAAACATTTCAATTGATAATGGAATTATGGAACACGCACAAAATGTGTATGTTTATCCAACAGAATTTGGTTGGTCTGATTTAGGAACTTGGGATTCTTTATATGAACTTTCTAATAAAAATAAAGATGGAAACGTTTCAAATTATGATAATGTTTTATATTATAATACACAAAATACGCTAATTAATATACCAAAAGATAAATTATTAGTTGTTGATGGATTAGATGGTTACATAATTGCAGAATCGGATAATATTTTAATGATTACAAAACGAGATAATGAAAAGAAAATCAGAGAATTTGTAAAAGATGTTGAATTAAAAAAAGGCAGTGATTTTATTTAAAAAATATTAAGACTATAATGAGCAAAGCTAATTTAAAATGCTTTGCTCATTTTATTTACTTTTCAACAGCAATTGCATATTGACCAAATTTCAAATTTTTAACAATAAACAAACCATCAAATTCATTATATTCAAACAATTCTGTATCAACTTTTTTAAATGGAGTATAAATATTAGGGCGGTAAAGCAAAACAGCCTCATCTAAAAATTCAGAAAAGTTATTTTCTTGCATACTTACAAAAAAACTTCCTTCCATTGTTATTTTCTCTGTTGCAACACCGTTTATATCCCAATATTGAACTTTTGAAAAGTTATAATCATCATTTTTAATATTTTCGGGTTCAATAATGTTTAAAACACTTTGAATAATTGCTTTTCCTTTTAATGAGTTTATTTTTACAGAAAAATCAGTGTATGGAAAATCATAACTTGCAGTGTCTTTAAAAAGTTTATAATTATCAATTGTTGCATCTGCATTTTTTTCTTCTAAATCAATAAAAACATAAAGAGGTTTAAATTTGTGAAAATAGTTAAATGTTTCTTCGGGCTTTGAAACAATTGCTTTTTCTGTATAAAAATTAAGGTCTTTATCAACAAAGGTTATATCTACGAGGTTGTTTTGTCCGTACAAGTCTCGCTCTTTAAGTCGTTGTTTTAATATTAAGTCGGTTTTATATTCTTTGCCTATCTTTTCTGACTTAAAACTTGAAATAGAAAAGTGAGGAAAGCCTTTTTCAAAAACCCAAGTTTCAAAAAAATCGGTTAAATCAATACCGGAATAATGAGATAAAAAATCTCGAAAATCATAACTTGATGCCGCTTTAAATGCAAATGTTTTTAAATATGCAGTAAGAGAGCTAAAAAACAGGCTGTCACCCATATAACCTCTAAGTGTATATGCAACATCTGCTCCTTTATCATAAACAGTCATTCCATAAGTAAATTCATGAGGAACTCCTGCAACAGCTCTATAACCTTTATCGATTATATGTGCTTGTGTTAATACTTTTGCATGATTTTCTCGAACATATTCTTTGTAGGCTTGTTTGCCATAAACATCTTCTTTAAAAAGAGCTTCGGAATATGATGCCCAACCTTCGTTAAGCCACATATCGCTTGCAGTTTTGCATGTTACTAAATTCCCAAACCAATGGTGTGAAAGTTCATGTGCCATTAATGTTTCTCTGAACAATGTACTATCGATTGCATATTCCGGGTAAGCAATGTTACAAACATGTTCCATTGCTCCTGATGAAAATGGCACTTCAACATAACCTACTCTGTCCCAAACGTATTCTCCATATCCGTGTTCAAATGCAGAAAGTGCTTTTTTTAAGTTCTTAAAAGAATAAACGGCATTTGCAGAATCATTTGGATATACAAAAAGACTGATTGGAATATTTCTTTTTATTCCTTCATAAACATCTTTTATTTCTGAATATTTTGCAACAGCAACCGATACTATATAAGTTGGGACTTCTTGTTTTAATACCCATGAATATGTTTCGGTTTTGTTTTCATTAATTTTTGTTTTTTCTAAAATTCCGGAACACACAGCTCGATAATTTTGTGGAACTGTAATATTTAAATTATATGTTGCTTTATCGGTAAAACTATCGGAACAAGGAAACCAAACTCGCCCAAAACCATGAGGTGTTGCCTCCATTCCTACTCCAATATTGTATGCTGTACTATCTGAAAAGAAAAAACCTCCCCATGCTAAATCTTCTACAGGTTGTCCTTGATAAAAAATATTAATTAGAACATAATTCTTTTGATTTGTTTTATGATATGGGATAGTAATTATTTTTCCATCATATTTAAAATCAGACATCTTGTTGTTAAAAACAAATACACTATCAACATGCAAATTAAGAAGTTCTAATTTAATTTCTGCTGTATTTTTTGGTTTAAGTTTAACAACTGTGTTTCCTTTTATCTTCTTATTTACAAAATCTGTAATGTTTAAATTTATATCATAATGTATAACATCAATATTACTTCTAAAATCTTCATTTTGAGCAAATGAATTTATTGTTAAAAAAACAGTTAAAAATATTATTATTTTACTTTTCATTTTTTTTGTTTTGAATTGTATCATTTTTACTTTTATTTTTCCACCAAAAGATATTATCAAATTTTTGTCGCCAAACCAACCCAAGTCCTTGTGTATAAGTTCCGTCATTCTCTAACTGGTCATTTGCTTTATTATATGCTTTAGCTTTAAAATTTCCTTTTTTATCTAATTTTAATTCAACTTCTGCTTCTCCAACAATTGCCTCATCTTTTTTCTCGATTTCATTTCCTCCAATTCCAACACCTCCTTTGTATGTTAATCTGTCATCAAATGCTGACCCGGAAAAAACAAGCCCATACTCATCTTTTACCGTTTCTTGTCCCGGTTGATAAATAAGTGTCATATCAAAATCTTTACTTACCTTTTTCAATAAACTGTTAAGTGAAGATGTTAGCAGATCACCGGTAAGAGGTTTTGAGTCTGCAAATTCTGCTCCTAAATCATAAAAAAAGCGTTTCATAATTAATAAAGATAAAAATTGTTCATTTATATCTTTTTCTTCAAAAGATGCAATCTTGCTTTTATATTTCTGACTAACATTATCCGGCAATACAATGTCAAGCTTTAATTCAGGATCAAAGATTGTTCCTTTTAAATAAACAAAGCAATCAACTTCAGATTTTTCAGTTTCTGTTTCATCCGGAGGAAGCAAGTTGTTTAATTTTATATTGTTTAATTTATATGTTGCTGTAATATCAACAAGGGCATTTTGGGGATCTCCATCCCACTTAATTTCACTTCCATTTTGAATTAGGAATGTCTTTTTTATACTTCCTATATTTATTTTATATTTTCCTTTTGATATTACATATGTTCCAAACATATTAAAATTATTCTCAGAATCTATTTTTAAAATTAAGCTTCCGGTTCCATTTGTCAAAATATCTCCATTTTCATCAGGAATAATTTCAATTGTTGCATCAGGAGTTACATCAATTAAAAGGTTCATAGTAAAGCCATTCAGGTCAGCAGAATAAGTATCTTCTTTTTCTATAACTTTCTTTTTTAACAATGTTGTATCTGTTACAAACCTAATAAAGCTTTGTTCTTCTTTTAAGGCTTCACTTGCTGACATTGGAATAAAAATATATGTTTCTTTTTCTGTTTTTAAGTTTGCATCTAAAAATACATTATTTAATGGTCCAGAAAAATTTAAGTGTCCGGTACCATATGCCGTTCCATAAAAATATGATGTTTGTGTCCTTCTTTTTTTCATTATCTGAAAATTTTTGGCATCAACATCAATATCTATTTCAAAATTAGAAAATAACTTGTGAGATATATTTCCTGAAATAAAAGCAACGCCTCCGTTGTTTTCTGAAAATAGTTTTGTTTTTGACAATCGTATATTTTTATCATCAAAATAAATGTCTATATTGTCTATACTATAATTAGTATTTAAGTATTTTATTAATACAGATGCTTGTTTTAACTTAATATTTCCTTTTACTTGTGGTCTTTTATAGTTACCATAAACAAATAGTTTCCCTTTTATGTATGCTAATGAATTAAAATCTATATAGTCAGAATAGTATTCTTTAAACGTTTTAACAAGCATGCTCCTAACATCTGTGACAAAGTTTATATTTCCTGTGGTTGGCCAATAGTCTCCATAAATAGTGTCATTCATAAATTTTTTATAGTGCCCTTTAAGATTATATGCATTTATATGTATTTTATTTTCTTTATTATCCCAATTACTTTTAAAATAAAAATTTCCAAAATCAATTTTATTTATGTTTAAATCAACGATTGAATCTTTTGTAAAAATTAAAGGTTTATCATAAATTCTTGCAAAAATTGTATTGCCATTTAATTTACCGCTTACAGCTATATCTTTTTTAATTAATGGTAAAATGTTAGCTATTTCAAGATTTTCATATTCAGCAAATAAAACATCTCCTTTGTATTCTGAAATATTTCCATCTAAATATATTTTTTGTTTTTTATTTGTTAAGGTTAAATCATGTATTGATATTTTTGTAGAATCTATAATAAAATTAGCATCATTAAATTTCCACAAAACATCATTAACAGTCATTTGAGAATTTCGTAAAGAACAATCATAATATTTTTTTTGATTTTCTTTTGTCTTTATTTTTATTTTCCCGGAAATATTAGCAGAATAATTAGCTGAGTCTTTAAAATTATCCCAATTTAAATTAAAATTTATAGACTCATTTGCATAATCTCCTTCTAAACTAATATTTTTAATAAGCATTTTCTTATTTGGCCTTATAGATGAACCTCCAACACCTCCATATATTTTATTATCCTTTGTATAAGCCATTAAATAAAAATCTTCAATATTTATGTTTTTATATTTAAAAAATGCCGAGTTTAAGGAAATATTTATTTTTTCTTCTTGAGGATCAAAAAAACCATAAATCTTCGTATCATCTGATATTTTATATTTAGGATTTATAAAAGACATAAATATGTCTGCTTTTAATATTTTTGCCTCAAACATTATTGGACTTGCTATAATATTTGTATCTTTTTTGGTATTATTTTTTACATAAGTTTGTAATATATTATTCTTTAAATCTTCTAAAATTTTAATTGTAACATCCGAACTTTTATATGTTGTTAATTTAAAATTGGCGATAGATGATTGTAATGTTATTTCTTTTTTTCCTTGTGAATAATCAACTAAATCACTTTTTAAAACAAAATTTTCTATTTCATACTTTGTTGTATCTTTTATATATGTTAATGGCTTATTAAGCTTTATTGAACCTAAGAAATCATTAAAATTAAAACCTTCAAATTCTGCTTCTGCAATAAAATTAACATCTTTAAAATCACTTTCAGAATTAATCAAATTTAATGATGAAACATTTGCATTTACAACATTTGCAAGTAATTTAACTTTTGGTACTTTTTCGGACAAGTCAAGTTTTCCGAGTATCCTTGCTGATAACATTGGTTGATCAATCAGTATATTTATACTATCAATTTTATTATTACTTATTTCAGAATATAAATCAACATCTTTATACAAATGTTTTTTGTAAAGAAATTCATTTATTCTTCCTGAAGTTTTAAGTTTAAACTTATTTTTAAATAGAGAAAAATTAAAGCTTTGAGAAAAACTAAGTAAGCCAATATCTTTATTTTTAATTATTTTTGATAATTGTAATTCTTTTGCTGAAATATTTCCATCAATCTTATAAAAATTTGTAGAATCTTTTAATGCATGGGCAGTTAAAGTAACATTCCCAAAATCTCCAAACAACTTACCTTTCGTAATTGAATTAGAGAGTTTACCTTTGGTAATACCTGAATATGTTATTGTTTGGAAACCTTTTAGCCAATTTGGTATATTTTTAATTATTAATGTTTTATAAGGAAAATGTATTTGTTCTAATTTCAAAAAGTTAATTTCTAATTTGTTCATTTTAATAAAAAAACTTGGATCTTTTAAATCATTTAAACCATTAACTTTAGAATTTAACTTAATGAAAAATACATCTTTTTGTTGAATTATTAAATTTGTTGCAGAAAAGTTGTTATAGCCCCCTAAAACACCTCCTGAAATATTTATTTGTGCATTATATTTGCTTGTATCCGATAAAAAATACTGAATATCTTCATACGAAAAATAACTTTGTTTTTTTATTGAAATATTACTTTTTAATTTCGTTTTATATTTTGAGAAGTCATAGTTTGCAGGGTAATCAAAATTTAAACTATCAAACATTAAATTTGATGTTGGCGTTTTAACTTCAAAACTTTTTAAATATGTCCGTTTAGGATTAATATGTACATTTTTAGAACTTAACTTACTAATAGAAAAACCACTGTTTTCTTTAAATGAAAAGTTTTCAATTTCAGAAATAACGTCATCATTAACAAGCTCTAAATGATTTAAATTCAGGTTAATACTATCTGCTTTAAAATTTTTAAAGTTAACTTTATTTTTAATAATTGTATCGGAAATATTAAAATAAAAGCGAGAGTTTATTAAAGAAACTTTTTGAGATTTTATTTTAAAATTCTTCTTCTTATTTTTATTATCAGAATTAACCGCATCTAATAAATATTGAATATTTAAAGTATCTTCTCCTACTTTATATAAATTTAAAAACAGTTTATTTATTTCAATTTCTTTTAAAGATAAATCGTTTACATCAAGTTGCAATCCGGATGGTATAACAGATAAATCTTCAACAAACAAAAGAGTATCTTTTTGCTGGTCTTCAATATAAATATTTTTAAAAACAAAACCTCTAAACAAACTTATTTTAACATTACTAATTGTAATTTTAGAATTTAATTTTTCAGAAAGTTCTTTTGTTACAAAATTTGTTATTTTGGTTTGAATATAACTTGTTTGAAGCAATAAAATAAGTGCTAAAATCAATATAAGAAGTAGCAAAACAGCGTATAAAGTAACTTTTCTTAATTTTTCTATTTCAAATACGTGTTTTTGCATATTTTTGCAAAATAAATATATAATTTATTAAAAACGGATTATTGTTGATTTTATTAGCAAAATATTGTTAATATTAATGTTTTACAAACAAAATGCCATTATTACAAAAATAACTTTTAAATGAAAACTATTTTAGCAATTGAAACTTCTTGCGATGATACATCTGCAGCAATAATTCAAGACGGGTGGTTACTATCAAATGTAACAGCAAACCAAGATGTCCACAAAAAATATGGTGGTGTTGTTCCCGAACTTGCATCAAGAGCGCATCAAGCAAACATTGTTCCTGTTGTTGATTTAGCAATAAAAAATGCAAACTTAACAATTTCTGATATTGATGCAATTGCTTTTACAAGAGGTCCCGGATTATTAGGCTCTCTTTTAGTAGGAATTTCTTTTGCAAAAGGTTTTGCTTTAGCAAACAATATTCCATTAATTGATGTAAATCATTTACATGGTCATGTTTCGGCTTTGTTTCTTAAAGAAAAAGGTGTAAAACACACATCTCCAAAGTTTCCATTTATTACACTGCTTGTTTCCGGAGGACATTCTCAATTAATTGTTGTAAAAAGTTTTTTCGATAAAGAAATTATAGGAGAAACAATTGATGATGCAGCGGGTGAAGCATTCGACAAAAGTGCAAAAATAATGGGGCTTCCCTACCCCGGAGGTCCTTTAATTGATAAATATGCAAAACTTGGAAATCCTCATGCATATAAATTTACAAAACCTAAAGTTGGTGATTTGCAATATAGTTTTAGTGGTTTAAAAACAGCTATTCTATACTTTATTCGCGATGAAGTTAAAAAAAATCCAAATTTTATAAAAGAAAATCTTAATGACCTTTGTGCATCAATTCAGTTTACAATAATTGACATTTTAGTTGACAAATTAAAAAATGCAATTAAAAAAACAGGAATTAAAGAAGTTGCAATTGCAGGAGGCGTTTCTGCAAATTCAGGCTTACGAGAAAGGCTTAAAGATGAAGCAAATAAAAACAATTGGGTTTTACATATACCGGAATTTAAGTTTACAACAGATAATGCAGCAATGATTGCAATAACTGCTTATCATAAGTTTTTAAATAATGATTTTACAAGTCAATCTGCCGTTGCCGATGCCAGATTAAAAGAAATTTAGTAAAATTTATTATTTTTTTTTACCTTTGTGGATTATCAAAAAAACTAATATTATGAACAGAATAGGAGATTCAGAATTAATACTGAATGCTGATGGTAGCATTTTTCATTTACATTTAAAACCTGAAAATTTAGCAGACAATGTAATACTTGTTGGAGACCAAGGTCGTGTTGAGATGGTTTCTAAATATTTTGACGAAATTGAGTTTAAGGTTCAAAACAGAGAATTTAAAACTCATACAGGAACATATAACGGAAAAAGAATTTCTGTTTTATCTACAGGAATTGGAACTGACAACATTGACATTGTTGTTAATGAATTAGATGCATTAGTAAATATTGATTTAGAAAAAAGAGTTCCTAAAAAAGAACACAAAACTTTAAATTTAGTTAGAATTGGAACTTCAGGCGCATTACAAGGAGATATTCCTGTTGACACACCTGTTTTATCTGTTACATCAATTGGTTTTGATGGTTTGTTAAATTTCTATGAAGGAAATGAAAAAATTGGAAATGATAATATCCGCGAAGCTTTCAAAAAACATACTAACTGGAATGAAAAATTAGCAAACCCTTACTTTGTTGATGCTTCAAAATATTTAATTGATAAAATTGGTGAAGGAATGACTCATGGCATTACAATTTCGGCACCGGGTTTTTATGGTCCACAAGGTAGAGTTTTAAGATTAAACACAATTGATAATAGCCTTAATGATAAAATTACAGCTTTTAACTTTGAAGGAAGAAAAATAACAAACTATGAAATGGAAAGTTCTGCAATTGCAGGATTATCTTTACTTTTAGGACATAATGCAATTACTGTTTGTAGTATCATTGCAAATAGAATTAGAAAAGAATATAGTCAAAATTATAAACTTGCTGTCGACAAACTAATAAAAACAATTTTAGATAGATTAACAGCATAACAAAAATTAAACAAATTTATATGCTAAATTTTTAGTCTTTAAAAGATTTAAAAATTTAGCATATTTTTTATAAATATCACAAAAGTGGAAAAGAAAATAAACATATTACTATTATCTGCAGGAATATTCATAATTGTTGTTGCAACTCTAAATTATTTAATGAGTAACGATTACGCATCATTAGGAATTTTTGTTTTTTCCGGCATTGGTTTTATTCTTTTAAGTTTGAAAAATTATTTCAAAAAAGAAAATGAAAAAAGGTTCGAGAAATATGCTCAAACCTTCTTTTTTGGAGCCGCAATAATTTTTGTTTATTGGGTTTTAAAAGTGAAACTTCAACTTTTTTAACTTCTTCTAATTTTCCAATTAGAAATATTATTTGTTTTAATAACTTTTTGTGAAACTTTTGTTTTATTCTGGTTTTCAAAAATTAATTTTGAAGCAAAAATTGCAGCAAGTTCTTCTTCATCCGTATTTTCTTCTTGCATTAAACTATCAGAAGTAAAATGAGTTCCAACAAAACTTGTATTATAATTACCACTTCTAAAAGCGTCATGTTGCATAACAAATTTCCCAAAAGGTAATGTTGTTTCAATACCTATAACTTTATAATCATCAATTGCACGAATCATTCTGTCAATTGCTTCTTCTCTTGTTTTACCATAGGCACACATTTTAGAAATCATTGGATCATAATAAATTGGTATATCCATTCCCTCTTCAAAACCATCATCAACTCTAACTCCGTAGCCTTCCGGTTTTTTATATGTTTCTAACTTGCCAATATCCGGTAAGAAATTGTTTTGGGGATCTTCTGCATAAACACGGATTTCAATTGCATGTCCAATTATTTGCAAATCGTCTTGCGTAAAACTTAATTTTTCTCCTTCAGCAACTCTTATTTGTTCTTTCACCAAATCAACTCCTGTAATAAGTTCTGTAACAGGGTGTTCAACCTGTAAACGTGTATTCATTTCAAGAAAATAAAAATTTCCGCTATCATACAAAAACTCAACAGTTCCTGCTCCTGTGTAGTTGCATGATTTTGCAACATTTACAGCAGTCTCTCCCATTTTTTTTCTTAATTCTGAAGTTAAAACTGCCGAAGGCGCTTCTTCAATAACTTTTTGGTGTCTTCTTTGAATTGAACAATCTCTTTCAAATAAATATACAGTATTTCCAAACGAGTCTGCCATTATTTGAATTTCGATATGACGTGGTGAAGTAAAAAATTTCTCAATAAAAACACTTCCATTCCCAAATGCAGAAGTTGCTTCATTAATTGCAAGGTTCATTTGTTCTTCAAAATCACTAGGATTAAAAACAGAACGCATTCCTTTTCCTCCCCCTCCGGCAGCTGCTTTAATTAAAATTGGATAGCCAATTTTTTCTGCTATTTTCTTAGCTTCTTCAATATTTGTTATTGCCTTATCTGTGCCCGGAATCATTGGAATGTTATACTCTTTAACAGTATCTTTTGCTTGAAGTTTATCTCCCATTAAATTAATTGCATCAGGTTTTGGTCCAATAAAAATTATTCCTGCATCATTAACTTTTTGTGCAAATTCTGCATTTTCAGAAAGAAAACCATATCCGGGGTGTATTGCATCAACATTAAGTTTTTTGCAAAAATTAATAATCTTATCACCTAATAAATATGATTCTGCGGATGCCGGAGGTCCTAAAAGAACAGCCTCATCAGCATATTTTACATGAGGTGAATTTCTATCTGCTTCAGAATAAACAGCAACTGTTTTAATTCCCATTTCTTTTGCAGAACGCATTACGCGCAAAGCAATTTCGCCTCTGTTTGCAATAAGTATTTTTTTTATTTTTGCCATAACTTAAATTTGTTCTTCTAAAATAATAAATATTATGATTAATAAAGTTTTAAGTTAATGATTATTGTTTCTTTATACTACGCATAAGTTTTGTTGCAAAAACAAAATCATTTAATTCTTTATTATCTGCTTTTAAAATTTCTTCACTATTTCCTGTCCACCATTTTTGTCCTTTATGAATAAAGGCAATATTATCACCTATTTCAACAACAGAATTCATATCATGCGTATTTATAACAGTTACAGTGTTAAACTCTATGGTTAAATCTTTTATTAAATTATCAATAACAATAGATGTTTTTGGGTCTAAACCGGAATTTGGTTCATCAAAAAACAAATATTTAGGATTTAATACTATTGCCCTTGCTATAGCAACTCTTTTTTGCATACCTCCACTTATTTCTCCAGGAAATAAATCATCTGAGTTATTTAGGTTTACTCTTTCAAGACAAAAATGTGCTTGTTTTTCCATTTCTTTTTTTGTCATATTGGAAAACATTTGTAAAGGGAAAATAACATTTTCGAAAACAGTTGCAGAATCAAATAAAGCACCTCCTTGAAATACCATTCCTATTTGTTCCCTTATTTTTTGTTTTTCTTTATTATTCATTTCTGAATAAACTTCATTGCCATATATTATTTGTCCTTTATCAATTTGGTGTATTCCTAAAATTGATTTTAATAAAACAGTTTTTCCTGAACCACTTTGCCCTATGATAAGATTTGTTTCACCTCTTTTAAAAGTAAGTGAGATGTCTTTAAGAACATGATTATCTGCAAATGATTTTGATATGTTTTTTACTTCTATCAAGACAATAATATTTGAGTTAAAACAACATTAAAAAACAGAATAAGAATACTTGAATAAACAACGGCTTTTGTACTTGCAACTCCAATTTCTATTGCACCACCTTTAATATAATAAGCTTGATAAGCAGGTATTGTTGAAATAATTATTGCAAAAACAACCATTTTAATTAAGGAATAAACAATATAAAACGGAACAAACATAAAATGAACACCATAAACATAATTATCTACAGGAATTGCTCCTGTTAAATAAACAGCTAAATAACCTCCATAAATACCAACAAACATACTAAAAAGTGTTAACAACGGAAATGAAAAAACAGCAGCCAACAATTTTGGTAAAACAATATGACTTTCAGAATGCACGCCCATCATATCTAAAGCTTCTATTTGCTCTCTTGTTTTCATTGTTCCAACTTCAGATGCTATATTTGCACCAACTTTTCCGGCTAAAATTAATGCAATAATTGTAGAAGAAAATTCTAAAAACATAGAATCTCTTGTTCCAAGTCCAACAACATAAAGAGGAATAAGAGGAATTTCCAAATTGTATGCAGTTTGAAGTGTAATAACCGCACCCATGAAAATTGAAATTATAAAAACAATAACTATCGAATTTATTCCTATTTTTTCTATTTCAAAAAATAAATTATTTATAAACACATTTGTTTTTTGGGGCTTTTTAAAAACTTTTCCCATAAACAATATGTATTTGCCAATATGATAAAAAAATGCAATCATTAATTATCGTTTTTATAGATAAATACAAAGTAAGTAAATAATTTCTATCTTTACAAAATTGTAAACTTTTTAAAAAATGACTTACACCAAAAGAGATTTAATAAAAAAATATTTCGAAAATAAAGAAGTTGAAATACAAAAGCCAAATGACTTTTCAAAATATGGCATTCTTCTCTTACTTATTGGTATTTTACTATTATATCTTCAACAAATAGGCTTATTTAACAATATTACAATTTTAAGTTACATCCTAATTTTTATGGGAATTTTATCTTTGGGAATATTCCTAAAGCCTTTTATTTTTTCCACTCCTACTACTCCTAAAAACATAGAGGATGGAGACATGGATACTTGGTTTTTTGAAGATATTGATGAAATTATTAAACCAAAAGCATTAGAACAACTAAGCCTCAACCAAAACCTTCTTAATGATGAAAATATAATAATTGTACCTCATCCTATTTTTTGGAAAAATGATGAAAATAGTTTTCAAAATATAATAAGAAAACAAGGTTCTGATGGCA
Organism: Chlorobiota bacterium; assembly: GCA_013153575.1. Taxonomy (GTDB): domain Bacteria; phylum Bacteroidota; class Bacteroidia; order Bacteroidales; family JAADGE01; genus JAADGE01. Next base: position 2,454 of record JAADEE010000142.1, on the reverse strand, counting down.
CATACATATACTCAATATGGCAAATACAAATATTAATTGCAACAGAAAAGTTTATTAGTTATTATTCTTGTGTATATGATTGGTTAAACAACACAATTTCCGAAGAAAAAACAAACGAGTTCTTTTTTGAAGATATTGCATCTGTTAAAAATGACGTTATTTCATTAAACTATAAATTTATTAATAATGAAAACCTTTCAATTGGAAAAGCAAAAGTTTTCACCCTTTCAAATATGTCCGGTGATAAATTAACTGTTATTACAGATATTCCATCGCTTAATGTCCCTTTTGGTTACTCAAATAACCTTGAACGACTTGTTAAAGCTATAAGAATTTTATTAAGAAAAAAGAGGCTTGGAGAAAACACAGACCATATAGAAAAAATTGAAGATAACGAAATAGAGTTTGAAGTAGAAATGAAATTAGAAGAAAATAGTAGTGAAACTTTTTTCATAGAGCAACTTAAAGAGTTGCACACAGAATACAATAATCAAGAAATTGAAAAAAATGACTATCTCTGAAAAAAAAGAAATTGAAACTAAAATCTTAGAAGAAATTCAAAAAACAGAAATAATTATTGCAGATTATAAAGAGCTAATTAAACCTGTTGCTCCTGATTGTGCAATCGGCAGAATTTCAAGAATGGATGCAATAAACAATAACAGTGTAACAGAAGCTGCACTTAGACAATCAGAAAAAAAGTTAAACGCATTAAAATATATGCGGGAATCCATTAACAGTAAAGATTTTGGACTTTGCCAAAAATGTAAGCAACCAATACCATTACCTCGTCTTTTGTTTATGCCACAAAGCAGATTTTGTGTGAAATGTGCAAGATAGTAAAATGTTATAAATCAAAATTTTCAACAATTTCAAAAATTTATTTATTATTTTTGAAGAATAAAATTAATAAAACTAAAAAAATCAAAATATGTTTAAAAAAGAAGTATATATATCAAGAAGAGAAAAATTAACCTCATTAGTTTCTGATGGAATAATTCTATTGCCGGGAAATACTGATGTTGCATTCAATTATCCTGCAAATATTTACACATTTAGGCAAGATAGTTCTTTCCTTTACTTTTTTGGAGTAAAAGAACCAAATATTATTGGAATTATTGATGTAAACACAGGTGAAGATTATATGTTTGGAAACGATGTTGATATTGATGACATTATTTGGATGGGCAAACTTCCAACAATGAAAGATTTTGCATCAAAAAATGGAGTAAAAAACACAGCACCTCTTTCAAATGCTGCAGATTTTATAAAAAAAGCCATTTCACAAGGAAGAAAAATTCATTTTTTACCGGCTTACAGAGCTGAAACAAAATTACAACTTCAAGATTTGCTAAATATTCCTGCTAATGAAATCAATAATAACGTTTCAGAAGAATTAATTAAAGCAGTTATTAAATTAAGAGAGAAAAAAGATAAATACGAAATTGCAAACATTGAAGCATCAATTGATGTTGCATACAAAATGCACACAACTGCAATGAAAATGGCACAGCCCGGTATGACAGAACAAGAAATATTTGGCACAATGGAAGGAATAGCTCTTGCTGGAGGTGGTCCTGTTTCGTTTCCTGTAATTCTTTCTGTAAATGGAAACATTCTTCATAATCATCATCATAATAACACATTAAAAAAAGGACAATTACTTTTGGCAGATGCCGGAGCAGAATCTTCAATGCATTATTGTAGTGATATTACAAGAGTTTCTCCTGTTGGTGGAAAATTTTCTGCAAAACAAAAAGACATTTATCAGGCTGTTTTAGATGCAAATGTTGAAGTTATAAAAAACAGTAAAGACGGTGTAGCATACAAAGAAATGCACCTTTTGTCTGCAAAAATCATTGCCGAAAGGTTAAAAGCTATAGGTTTAATGAAAGGAAATATTGAAGATGCTGTTGCGAATGGTGCTCATGCATTATTTTATCCTCATGGTTTAGGTCATATGATGGGACTTGATGTTCATGATATGGAAGGACTTGGAGAAAACTATGTTGGTTATAATGATAAATTTAAAAGAAGTAAGCAATTTGGTTTAGCATTTTTGCGAATGGCAAAAAAACTTGAAGAAGGTTTTGTTATGACTGTTGAGCCCGGCATTTATTTTATTCCGGAATTAATTGATATTTGGAAAGCTGAAAAAAAACATTCTGAATTTATTAATTATGATAAACTTGAAGACTATAGAAATTTTGGAGGAATAAGAATTGAAGATGATATTTTAATAACTAAAGACTCTTGTAAAGTTCTTGGAAAACCTATTCCTAAAACTATAAAAGATGTTGAAGACATGGTAAATAGTGGAAAATTAAACGTATAACTTGAAAAGTTTTAAAATATACATTAGTTGGTGCCGGAAGTAGTTGGTAAAAATTAATATTAAATTCATAATTATATTTAAACGTTTTCGTTAAAATGAAAGCGTTTTTTTTATTTTTG
>JAADEE010000126.1 GCA_013153575.1 Chlorobiota bacterium | reverse complement strand
CCACGTGGAACATATAAAAAATAAAAAATGGACATTATTCAAAAAGGAATAGAACAAGGATTGATAACTTTTGATGAAGAAAGAAAATATATTACCTATGTTCATCAAAATAAAAAAAGAAATTATACAAATCCCGAAGAACAAGTTCAGGCTGAAACTTTTCTAAAATTAGTTCTTTCTTACGGTTATCCGGTAGAACAGGTTAAACCTTTTGTTTCGCTTCAAAAATATTCATCAAGAGCGGAAGCAGATATAATTGTATATAAAGATACAGAATGTACTAAGCCCTTAATTGTTGTTGAATGCAAAAAAAGTGATATTTCTGAACTTGAATTTATTCAAGCAGTTGAACAAGCCGCTTCTTATGCGTATGCTCTGTCGGGAACAATAAAATATCTTTGGGTTACATCAGGAATTAAAAACGAATACTTTTTAATTGATAAGGAAAGTAATGTAAAGCAAACTATTCCTGATATTCCAAGATTTGGTGTTACAGAAATTCAAAAATACAAATATGCCAAAGGTGGGAAAAAACAAGACGAAGAAGTTGATAATGACCCGATTAAACAAAAATATTTTGAACTTGAAGTAATCAGTGAAGATGAATTGACACGAAGGTTTAAACAGGCTCACAATTCGCTTTGGGCAGGAGGCGAACTTAATCCTTCCGAAGCATTTGACGAACTTGATAAGTTAATATTTTGTAAAATGTGGGACGAGCGAAAACCAAGAAAAAAGGGTGAGCCTTATGATTTTCAAATATTTAACAAACCAATCCCTAAAAATGCTTCAAACGAACAACGAAAAAAAATAGAAGAAAAAATATCAAAAGAACTTTACAAAAGAATTATTAATCTTTATGCAGAAGGGAAAAAGAAAGACCCTGAAGTTTTTAAAGACGACATAAGATTAAATCATCAAAAAGTTAAAACGGTAGTTGGCTATCTTGAAAGTATTAGTTTAAGCAAAACCGACCTTGACAGCAAAGGAAGAGCTTTTGAAACATTTATGGGCTCGTATTTCAGAGGTGATTTCGGGCAATATTTTACACCGAGAAATATAGTAAAATTTATTGTTCATTCTTTACCAATAGAAAACGACAGTAGAGTTTTAGATACTTCTTGCGGTAGCGGTGGTTTTTTGCTTTATGCGCTGGATAAAATAAGAAGTAAGGCAAATGAATATTATGAAGAAAATACAATTGAGCATTATAATTTTTGGCACGACTTTGCCGAAAAAAAACTTTTCGGTATTGAAATAAACGAGCAAATTGCCCGAACCGCAAAAATGAATATGATAATCCACGATGACGGACACACAAATGTTGTTGCATCTGACGGATTATTAAAAGATAAAGCAATACAGCAAAAAACAGGAAATCAAGAATTTAAATATAATAGTTTTGATTTTATTATTACCAATCCGCCCTTTGGCAGTAGTGTAAAACAAACTGAAAAAGCTTATTTGCATCAATATAATCTTGGGAATAAAGATGTAAGTTGGCTTGATGTAAAAAACAGCGGAGTGCAAGAAAGAGCAACCCAAAGCACTGAAGTACTATTTATTGAACAAGCATATAATTTTTTAAATGCAGGAGGTTTTCTTGCTATTGTAATACCTGACGGTATTTTAACAAATAGCAGTTTGCAATATGTTCGTGATAAAATAGAGCAATGGTTTAGAATTGTCGCAGTTGTTTCAATGCCACAAACAGCATTTGCTCATACAGGTGCAGGTGTAAAAAGTTCTGTATTATTTTTACGCAAGTGGAACAAAGATAAAACCGAACAAATTGAAAATAAGAAAAAAGAAATTCAGGAGAGAATAAAAGAAGATAATGAATATTTGAAAAAAGTAGAAGAACTTGAAAAAGAGAAAAAAAGAATAATTAAAGAACACGACGGCTTTGAAAACACAACAGGAGAAACAGATAAAAAAGCCATTGAAAAAACACAAGCATTTAAAGATTGGAAAAAGGAGATTTCAGACCTGTATAATCAAAAAATCAATGATTTAAAAGATGAATTGACAGACTTGTATATCGAAACCAAACAAAAAGAGTTGGACGATTATCAAATATTTATGGCAATAGCCGAAGATATTGGCTACGATGCAACAGGCAAACCAACAGGCAACAACGAGCTGGATATAATTGAAAGCGAATTGAAACGATTTATTGATTATATTATTGAAAACGAAAACGTATAGGTTGGTTTTATGAAAATTGAAGACAGTAATACAGAATATAAAAGTTTAAAAAAAGTTTCCGGTAAAAAAGCAGATTTAAAAGCTCTTGCCGAAACACTTGTGTGTTTGGCAAATACACAAGGCGGGACTATTTATATAGGTGTAGAAGACAAAAGCCTGCAACCGCCTGAAAACCAAAAAATTAGTCAAGATTTGGTAAATAATGTTTTGTCTCGTCTTCGTAGCTTAACCGATAGTGTAGGTATTGGTAATGCAATTATCGAAACACATAGCAATGGCGGACAATATTTTTACTTTCAGGTTTTACCGACAACAAGAACAATTGCAACAACAAGCACAGGTAAAATTTTAATTAGAATTCAAGATAAATGTTATCCTGTTTCGGGCGACGAACTTACACGGCTTGCTGCCGAAAAAAATGCTTTTCAATGGGAATTAATTGAACTTAAATCAATAAATATTTCACAAATACCTACTCAAAATATTACCAATTTCGTTAATGATATAAGGAGTTCGGAAAGAGTTAAAGAGAGTGTAAAAAACAAAGATGATTTTGAAATTTTAGAACACTACAATCTTATAAATAATGGGATATTAACAAACCTTGGTGCACTATGGCTTGGTTCTGCAAAAACGAGGAGTAAAATTTCATATCCTATTACCGTTCAGTATATTGTGTACGATGAATATGAAGAAAAAATCAAAAAAGAGGTGTGGAATGATTACGAACTTAATCCCAAAGAGCTGATTATTGATATTGAAGCCAAAGCAAACGAATTGAAATATTTTCACGAACTTTCGAGCGGACTTTTTCGCAAACAAGTAAGACAATATGCCCCCGAAGTTATCAGAGAATTGTTGATAAATGCTTTTGCTCACAAAAAATACACTATTTCGGGCGATATTTTTATTGAAGTTTATCCCGACAGATTGGAAATAACCAATCCGGGTAGTTTACCATTGGGGATAACCGAAAACAACATATTACACACAACACATCGCCGCAATCCACATTTAATCCGTATTTTTCACGACCTTAATTTAATGGAAGGCGAAGGTTCGGGCTTTGACCTTATTTATGAACTCGACAGCCGCGACAATAAACCCTTTCCTATTGTAAAATCGGATTTCGATTATACAAAAGTTATTCAAAGTGCTAAAATTATTGATGAACAAACGCTATTACTTTTAGATTACCTGAACAGCCATTATCAATTTTCGCAAAAACAACTGATAGCACTGGGAATTATTGCCCGCGAAAAAAAGATACTCGGAACAGAGCTTATAAAACAACTTCAATTAAAAGAAGACGAACGCTTGCGTTCTTATGTGGCAAAGCTCGAAGATATAAAAATTGTAGTTTCTCGCGGTATCCGCAAAGGAAAGCAATATTTAATAAATCCTGAAATAATAAAATCGGCTAAACTAAATATAAAACCTAATCTTAAAACAATTGAACCGTACCGTTTGGAAGCACTTATTGAAAGTGATTTAAAAACTTATCCGAACAGTTCAATACGCGATATTCATAAGCGTTTGCCCGATGTTGATTTTAAAGACTTGCAAAAAGCCGTATATAAACTGGTTAATGAAGGAAAAATAAAACATACACCGGATAAAACATACAGAAAATATTTTTTGGCATAAAAAAAAAGAAACAAAAAAGAAAATAAAAAAGAAAGTTGATATTGTTCTGACATATAGCTAATTATAATTTCATCATTCTTTTTTGCAAAGTGAGAATAAAAAAAGAAAACAATGTTTGAATTAAGTCCGCATATAGATAAAAATAAAATTTTCTTGGTTAATCTTTCAGAGATTGAGAAAAGGTTAGACCCATTTTATTACATTCCTTACATATCAAATTTAGAAAAAGAAGTAAGAAAACATAATCCTAAACCATTGAGATATTATGTGAAATATATTGCTGGTGGTGCAACCCCTAAAACATCTGAAAAGGAAAAATATTATTCAAATAAAGAAAATGGCATTCCGTTTTTAAGAGTTCAAAACCTTTCGCCTACCGGTTATTTGCAATTAGATGATGTAAAATATATTAATAAAGAAACTCATAATGGTTATTTAAAGCGAAGTCAGGTATCAGAAGGTGATTTACTTGTTAAAATAACGGGTGTGGGAAGAATGGCAGTCGCTTCTGTCGCACCGGAAGGTTTTGTTGGGAATACAAATCAACACATGGTTGTTATAAAGACAAAGAGCAAAGAAACAAGCCTTATATTAGCTTCATACTTAAATACCGACATTGGTGAGAAACTTGCAAGTAGAAGGGCAACAGGAGGAACAAGACCCGCATTAGATTATTCGGCATTGTTATCAATTCCTATAATATTTGATGAAAAAATTCTTGAAATCACAAAACAAGCAATAAATAAAAAACAACAAAAAGAAGCCGAAGCCGAACGCTTGTTAAACAGCCTTGACGATTATTTGCTTGGTGAACTTGGTATTACACTACCCGAAAAAGATAATTCGCTTGAAAATAGAATATTTAAAGTGAATTTTAGTGAGGTTACGGGTAATAGGTGGAATTCAGAATATCATCAAACATATTTTGCTGATTGCTATAAATCAATGTCTAAACTTTATAACTTGGTTGACCTTTCAAAATTAAGTTTAGAAATATTTCAGGGTGTTGGTAGAAACTTGACAGATGATAATACATATACTTTGTTAAAAGTAAAAAATATAAAAAGACATAACGAAATAGATTATAAAGATGTCGAA
>JAADEE010000157.1 GCA_013153575.1 Chlorobiota bacterium | reverse complement strand
TCTTTCTCTTGTATAGAATGTTCCTTTTATGTATTTATTTTCAAAATCAAGTCGTTCTTTATTTGCCGGAGGTATAACAAAATTTGTGAGTCCGTATGAAAGTAATGCAAGAATAAATGCAGAAATAAAATAAGGAAACATCATTCTATTAAAGCTAATGCCGTTTCCAAGAATTGAGATTATTTCAGAATCCATTGCCATTTTTGAAGTAAAAAATACAACAGAAATGAAAACAAATAAAAACATGAATAGGTTTATATAATAAGGTATGAAATTTATATAATAAACAAATAGAATTTCATACAGAGATATATCTTTTTCTAAAAAATCATCTAACTTTTCTGTTATGTCTATTACAATTGCAATACTTATAATAAGAATTATTGTAAAAAAGAATGTTCCTAAGAATTTTTTAATTATGTATATGTCAAGAATTTTCATGTTTTAAATTTGGTGTTGAAACCGGTAAAATGTTAGTTTCTTTTTTTACCAAAACAAAATTAAACCAATTTATGTAAAATAAAAAAAGCACTCAAGTTTATTGAGTGCTTTTAACATTTGTTAATTATAAAATATTTAATCTTCGTCTTCCTGTTCAGCTTCGTAAGCTTTTATAAGTTCATTTTGGATATCACCAGGAACAGGACCATATTCATCAAATTCCATTTCAAAAGTTGCTCTACCTCCGGATATTGAGCTAAGTGCAGTTGCATACTTTGTTATTTCTGCTAATGGAACTTTTGCAGATATAATTTCAAATCCTTTTGAGCTTTTCATTCCTTGAATAATTGCACGTCTTCCTTGCAAGTCACTCATTACATCACCCATATTTTCAGTAGGAACTGTAACTTCTAAATTGTATATAGGTTCTAAAATTTTAGGACCTGCATTTTTAAATGCTTCCGAAAATGCTTTTGAACCGGCAATTTTAAATGAAATTTCATTAGAGTCCACATCATGCATTTTTCCATCATAAACACTAACACGAATATCACGAGCATAACTTCCTGTTAAAGGACCGTTTTCAAGTTTATCCATAATACCTTTAATAATAGCAGGCATATAGTTTTTCTCAATTACACCTCCAACAATACAGTTATAGAAAACTAATTTACCTCCCCATTTAAGGTCAATAGTATCTTCATCTCTAACAGTAACAGTGTATTCTTTTCCTCCTATTTTAAATGTCGATGGTTTTGGTTTTCCTTCTTCATAAGGTTCAACAATCATGTGTACCTCTCCAAATTGCCCTGCACCTCCGGATTGTTTTTTATGTCTGTAATAAGCTTGTGCAGCTTTGGTAATTGTTTCTCTATAAGGAATTTTAGGAGCTAAAAATTCAGTTTCAATTTTAAAAATTGTATCTAAATGCCATTTTAAAGTATTTAGGTGATGATCTCCTTGTCCATGAATAATCAATTGTTTTAGTTCTTTTGAGTATTCAAGAATATAAGTTGGATCCTCATCATGTAATCTATGTAAGTATTCTCCTAATTTTTCTTCGTCAGATTCTTTTAATGCTTTAATAGCTTTTCTGTATTTAGGATTTGGGTATGGTAAACCTTCAAATTTAAAATCAGTACCTTTTTCATTTAAGGTATCATCGTTAGATGTATATTTAAGTTTTACAGTAGCACCTAAATCTCCTGCAACAATTTTTGAAACATTTTCTCTTTTATTTCCATTAACTACAAATATCTGAGAAATACGTTCTTTATTATTGTTTGATGCATTAATTAAATCATCACCTTCTTCAATAGTTCCTGACATTACTTTAAAATATAAAACTTCTCCTAAATGTTCCTCAACACTTGTTTTATAAATAAAAATTGATTTAGGCCCATTTGCATCAAATTTAACTTCTTTTCCGTCAGCTGTAACAGGAGCCGGCATGTCAAGAGGCGAAGGAAGTGCATTTTTTATAAAATCCATTAACCTTTTTGTTCCCATATTGTTTTTAGCAGCAGTACAAAGTACAGGGAATAAACCTCTATTAAGAATTCCTTTAAGAATTCCATCTCTCATTTCATCTTCTGTTAATGTATCATTTTCAAAAAAAGTTTCCATTAACGAATCATCATTTTCAGCAGCTGCTTCAATTAGTTGCATTCTTAACTCATCAGCTTTTTCTTTTTCAGAATCAGGTATGTCAAGTACTTCCGGATTACTGCCATCAGTATTCCATTTGTACATTTTATTTGTTATAAGGTCAATAATTGCATTAAATTCAGGTCCTGCATTTACAGGATATTGAACAATTGTAACAGATGATGATAATCTTTCTTTTGCTTCATCAATTGTTTTAACAAAGTTTGACTGATCATGGTCAAGATGGTTTGCAATAATAACAACAGGTTTGTTAAATTTTGCAGCAGTTCTCCAATGAATTTCAGCTCCAACTTCAACACCATTTTGTGCATTAAGAACAAGTAAAGTTGTATCAGCCACAGCAATAGAAGAAACAGCACCACCTATAAAGTCAAGAGCTCCCGGTGCGTCAAGAATATTAATCTTAACTCCGTCCCACTCTGTATTTAGAACTGATGAATAAACAGAACCTTGTTGCTCATGTTCAACAGGACGGTAATCCGACAAAGTTGTCTTTGCATCTATTGTACCACGTCTTTGGATTTTTCCTCCTGTAAAAGCAAAATTTTCTGCTAAAATAGTTTTACCGCTACCTGCATTTCCTGCAATAGCTATATTTCTAATGTCTCCTGTGTTATAAACTTTCATTGCATTATTTGTTATTAATTATATTATAAATTTTTTAAAAATTGCTCACAAATATAAAAAAAAATATAAGAGTTACAATATTTACCATTTTTATTTATATGTTTTAGAAGTACTTTTTTATAAGGATATTTTGAATGCGCTTATAAATTATCGTAAAAATACACCTTTATAATATAGGAACATTATTTTTGAAATTTAATTTGAAATATTTTTTAATAAAAGTATTGCAATAAATAAAATTAGTTTTATCTTTGCACCCCGAATTAAAAATTTATATAAGAAAATGCCTACAATTCAACAGTTAATAAGAAAAGGGAGAGCGCGTGTAGTTAAAAAAAGTAAATCGCGTGCACTTGATTCATGTCCTCAAAGAAGAGGAGTATGTGTTAGAGTATATACAACAACACCTAAAAAACCAAATTCAGCAATGAGAAAAGTTGCAAGAGTTAGGTTAACAAATGGTAAAGAAGTTAATGCTTACATTCCTGGAGAAGGACACAATTTGCAAGAACACTCAATTGTACTTGTAAGAGGTGGAAGAGTAAAAGACTTACCAGGTGTACGTTACCATATTGTAAGAGGAACATTAGATACGCAAGGTGTTGATGATAGAACTCAAAGAAGGTCGAAATACGGTACTAAAAAACCTAAAAAATAATCATATATATTATAAGATATGAGAAATCAGAAGAAAAGAAAATTTAAAATTCAAGTTGATCCTAAGTTTAACGACTTAATGGTTACTCAATTCGTTAACAACTTAATGTTGGATGGCAAAAAAAATATTTCATATAATATTTTTTATAATGCACTTGACATTGTAGGACAAAGAATGAAAGATACTGACGAAACTCCTCTTGAAATTTGGAAAAAAGCAATTAAAAATGTAACTCCACAAGTTGAAGTAAAAAGTCGTAGAGTTGGAGGAGCAACATTTCAAGTTCCTACTGAAATAAACCCTAGTAGAAAACTTTCTATTAGTATGAAAAATATGATTAAGTATGCAAGAGCAAGACGTGGAAAAACAATGTCTGAAAAACTTGCTGCAGAAATCATGGATGCATACAAAGAAGAAGGAGGAGCATTTAAAAGAAAAGAAGAAACACATAGAATGGCTGAAGCAAATAAAGCATTTGCACATTTCAGATTCTAAAAATATATGGCGTCAGAAGATTTAAAATATACGCGTAATATTGGTATAATGGCTCACATTGATGCCGGTAAAACTACAACAACTGAAAGAATTTTGTATTATACTGGTGTTAATTATAAAATAGGAGAAGTTCATGATGGTTTAGCTACAATGGACTGGATGGAGCAAGAACAAGAACGCGGTATTACAATAACTTCGGCTGCCACGACTACTTTTTGGGAAGTAAGTAACCAAAAGTATAAAATTAATATTATTGATACTCCCGGACATGTAGACTTTACTGTTGAGGTTGAACGTTCTTTAAGAGTATTAGATGGAGCTGTTGCTGTTTTTTGTGCAGTTGGTGGAGTAGAACCACAATCAGAAACAGTTTGGAGACAAGCCGATAAATATAACGTTCCTAGAATTGCATTTGTAAACAAAATGGATAGGATGGGAGCAGATTTTTTTGGAGTTGTTGAGCAGATAAAAGAGAGGTTAGGAGGTAATGCAGTTCCATTTCAAATTCCAATTGGTGCTGAAGATGACTTTGAAGGAGTTATTGATTTATTAGAAAGGAAAGCAATAATTTGGGAAAAAGATGATGAAGACGGTACTAAATATAAAATTTTAGAAGTGCCGGATAAATATAAAGATAGTGTTGAAGAATGGAGAGAGAATTTAATTGAGAGTGTAATTGAATTCGATGAAGAGATGATGGAGAAGTTCTTTGAAGATAGAAGCAAAATTAGTATTGATGAATTTAAAGCTGTTGCTAGGAAAGCAGTGTTAAAAAGAGAAGTTGTTCCTGTTTTATGTGGTTCAGCATTTAAAAATAAAGGAATTCAAATGTTGCTAGATAGTATTGTAGAGCTTTTACCTAGCCCTATTGAAATTCCTCCGGTAAAAGGAATCAACCCTAAAAACAATGAAGAGATAATACGAAAAGCTGATAAAGACGAACCTTTATCAGCATTAGTATTTAAAATAGCAGCTGATAAATTTATAGGAAAACTTGCATACGTAAGAATATATTCAGGCTCTTTAAAAGCAAAAGCAAATGTATTTAATCCGAGATTAAATAAAAGAGTGAGACTTTCTAATATTTATCAAATGCATGCAAACAA
>JAADEE010000015.1 GCA_013153575.1 Chlorobiota bacterium | reverse complement strand
AAAATTATCAATATTTATCAAAAAAGTCTTTTTAGATGTTTTTTTATTTGCATATGATAATTGTAAATTTTTGATTTCAATATCCATATTACTTATATTGTAGATTTTTTACGTCTATGTTTTTAGGTAAAATTTTCTTTTTTAAATAATAATTCTTTATTTGTTCTAATTTATCATTGCTTACTTCATTACTTTTCATAAATAAAGAATTTGGGAAATATTCAACTATTTTAGTAAAAGGATCTGGTAAATAAGTAACATTTCTTTTTGGATCAACTTTTGCCATTATTTTTTTTGCTTCATTTTGATTATTTGCAATAAAATCAATAGCTTTATTTAATGCTTTTGTTACTTTTTTTACAGTTTCTGGGTTTTCATCTGCAAAATCTTTTCTAACATTAAAACTTCCAAAATAAAAAGGATTCATTTTAGTAACTTTTGGAACAAGTGCTTCATTTGTTAAAGGGACTGCATTTATTGTTTTTTTACTTATTGTTGCAGCCGGGTCATTTGTAAATAACGCATTAACAAGTCCGCTATTTAATGCATCGGCTTGCATATTTGGTTTTACATAACTTATTATTACATCTTTTGGATTAATAGACGAATTTAAAAGTATGTCTTGTATCCATACTTCATAAGCTCTTGTTGGTAATATGCCAATTTTTTTTCCTTTTAAATCAGGTATAGACTTTATTTGTGTAGTATCTTTTACTAATAATTCGCTTATAATATGGTCGTCATCTTCAAACATACCACCAATAAAGAATAAATTCTCATTTGTTCTAGCCATTGCACCAAAAGTAATAGGTAATGCGCAAAATCCACCCATTTCAATCTTTCCGGAAACAATTGCGTCCATCATTGGTTGAGCTGTGATGTATGATTTTAATTTGACATCTAAACCTTCTTCTTCGAAATAGCCATTATGGTAAGCTACAATTACAGGCAAGGCTATTCTTAAATGAGGATAACCAATAACGACTTCCTTTTTTGTGTCATCTCCTTTATTGTCTTTATTGTAATAATAGTATGCAGAAATTGCAATTAAAATTAATACTAAACTGATTGTTAATTTTTTTTTCATAATTTTTCATTTTTATAGTTATACATTTATTTATTTCATTTTTGTTAATTGCAGATAACGGTTTCGTATATGCGCAGTGGCGGAATTTTATACTATGTCCTTTCCCTGCTTCACAAAGGTAGCAAAAATCAAAAAATTTCGCATAAATTTATTTCTCTTTTTGTGGAATTTTTTGATTTTTGCGGGCAGATAAGCAAATTCCTTTGAATTATGCACTTATCCGTCATTGCGTATATACCGTGTTAGCGGTTGTGTTTCTTTTTATGTTTTCTGTAATTCCACGGTTCTATTACGTTTTCTTGTTCCCACATACCAACTTTGTTTTTCTTTGCAATTTCTTCAATATCTGCATATGATTGATCTTTGGAATATTTTTTGAAGTGCATTGCCAATCCGACTTTTACCAATTCTTTATTTACATTAACTTCATTGATAAAAATTGTTGCGATTAAGCGTCCCCATCTATCTTTCTTGCCTTTGGAAACAATCTTAACTTCTTTTCCAAAAATTAAATCAGAGACAAATTTTTTTGCCTTTTTTCCATAGGGTTGTTTCTTTTCAGGGCAATCAATATCAGAAAGCCGTATAATTATTGGGTGTTTTTCATAAAGCACTTCAACTGTATCACCGTCCTTAATCCCTATAACTTTTGCTTCAAAAATATTTGGAATGCTTATATCATTATCACAGGATGATATAAACAACAGGAATATTATGAGAAATTTATAAATACGCATAATTCTATTCGGTTATAAATTTCTTAATTGTTTCATCTAGATTTGAGGGTAAATCAGCCGTTTTAATTTCATATTTTTTAACTCCCATCTCTTCAAGCCAATTTTCCCAAAGTTTTTTAAGCACTTCTAATTCATAAGGATTTTTACTTTTTTTGTTAACGTTCAAACCTAATACTAATACTTCTAGGTTTTCTAAATTTTCATTAGCAGGAAGTATTCCAATCTTTTTTTCTTGCATAGTTTTTTCCCAATTGGAATTATTAAGCTTAAACTGTCTGATTGTTTTACTCGTGAAATTCGCAAGTTTATTTCCTTTTCTTAAACCTGTATTTTGCTTATCATAAATATATCCGTCAGTAATAATTACTAAAACGTTTTTACTACCATCTTTTATATGGTCTTTTACTTTGTTTTTAAAAAATCCCCAAATATTAGAACCATCGTATTTTTTTTGTTTTATAGCAATAGCATATATATCGCTTATGTTTTGATTATACAATGAATTAATATCGTTAATTTCATCGAGTGTAATGTTATTTTTTGTATAAGTTAATTTTAATTCATTTAATATTTCATTTAGTTCCGGAATATCGCTTTCAGGTTCTACGAATACTTTAATTTGATCATTTACTTTTCTTAATTTCTTGTTGGCAATATGGCATTGAAAAGCTTCACTGATTGAATTGATGTATCCCATATCTCTCTTGTAATATGGCATAGTCTTATTTGGATTTTTTACAGGATTTATTCTATCGGATAAATCTAAAAGTATGTTAATGTTCAGATTTATGTTACTATTGTTTTTATTATAACCTGTGCAGTCAAAAGAAATTTCTTTTTTTGTTTTCTTTTCTTCTTTATCACTTTTACAAGTTGATAAACTCGCAATAATTGAAATAGATAAAATTATTCCAATAATTCTGTTAAAATTAATGTTTATATTTTTCATAGTATTTTATTTTGTGTAAATTAAATTTTCATAACTGTCATCATTTATGCCTAAACTTTCTAGATGTTCATTGGAAATTCTTAAACATTCTTTTCTTAAATCATTCTTTACATTAGGCGCTAATGCTATTCTTTCTCCAATTGCAACAAGCCAACCTTTAAAGTATTCATTATGAAGTAACAAGTATCTTTTTTCTTCAAAAATAAAACCATCTATTTTTGAATTCAATTCATTAATAACCCCATCAATTTCAGCTATTTCGTGTTTAATCTCATCTATTTTTTGATTGATTTTTTCTTTTTTATCGATTAAATTTCTTTTATTTTCTTTGTGTGATCTTATAAATGAATTAATTTTATCAAATTCCTGATGTTCTTTCATTATAAAATCAAAAACTAATCCCCAAATTATGTAAACGATAAAACCCGCAAATATTATTGTCCAAAATTCTGGTTTAGTAAAAGCAATTTGAAAATCAAATTCTGGACTTGTTAATGTTTTTTCAAAATTGTAAATCTTTTTTTCTATTTGGTAGGCTAGTAGCGCATCAAAAATAAAAGTAACTCCTAATAATCCAATAATTTTATAAACGCCTGCCTTTTTTTGTTTTTGGAACATATGTATTAAATAACCTAATCCCATAAATACAAAAGGGATAGTTCCTACAAAAATAGCTTCGAGTATTCCTTGTTGCATAGCTTTTGAAAATGCGTGTCCGTCAAAAACGGCAGCCATTAAATCATCATCAGTGAATTGTTTAAAAAAGGCGCTAAATGAAGCAGATATGTAAAACACAAACAAGTATAATGTTAGTGGTAATAAGATTAAAATACCAATGTAAAAATGGACTTTTGATTTTTTGTCTACGTCAATTCCGTATTTTTCAGGTCTATTTTTTACGTCAGCAATTTCAAAATCTAGTTTGTCAATATTTTCGTTTATTCTTTCAATATTTTCTTTTTTTATATCGATTGCTGTTTCTCTCTTTTTCTTTTCAGCTTCTTGTTTTTTTAGTTTTTCTTTATATGGTCTTTTCAGTTCTTCTTGTCTTTCCTTTTCTCTTCTTGCTTTTTCTTTATATTCTTCAAAAACTCTTTTTAATGATATTTTTAGAGTTGTAGGGTCTCCATTTACAGAAATAGCTGTTTCGTAACCATCATTATAATAAGTTTGTTTAATTTTGTTTTCATCTTCAATATTATTGTTTTGATGATTATTTTGTTCCTTGTTTTTATCTTTGACAATGGTTAATTTTTTTAGGATATTCATAGCCGATTTATTTTAGTTCGTTTAAAATTTCATTTTTAGATTTTCCATTTTTCACTGCTTCAAGCAGATACTCTGTTAAAGCTGGTATATTTTCATCTAGAAATTCAAATTTTCTACAATATTTTTCAAGAGTTCTTCTTTCATCTTCTGTTACTTTTCCATCGGCCCAAATCATTCTAGATAAGTCATACAAATATTCTATCCTTTTTTCTACTGTTTCAGGAATAGTTAAATCACCCGTTGGATTAAGTAATATTTTATCCAATTCATCTGCTGAAATTCCCCTTTCTTCGCCAAATTGATAAAGCATTTTCCATTCTTCCGGACTAAATTCGTCATCAGTCATCGCCATTTGAAAAAGGCGAAGAAAATGACTTTTAAGTTCTGTTGAAATAGTTGAGTTATTCATATTAATTTATTTTAAGTTGGTTATTTTTTAATATCTTGTTGTAACAATATAATATTTTGATGTATAGTTACCTGACAGGTCTTCTGTTCCTGCATAATTCAATCCGCCTGCTGATGCTGCGATTTTATATGAACCACTTTTTAATCTTGTAGTTTTATACTTACCCTTTGGAATAACTATTTCTTTAATTGATGGTCCACTATACCTTACGGTTAATTCATAGCCTGTATCGTTATGAATAGTCACAGTTGATATGGCAGAATGTCCGTAGTTTGTTTTTGAAAACGAAGGTAAATTTCCTGTTTCATTACTTTGCATTATTTCATCAACTTTAAGGCTAATTATTCGCTTTTTTATATTTTTTCTGTCCCAATGATTGGGGTAATTATTTAAGAATTTTTGCCAAACGTCAGATGTATTTATCCTTTTTGCTTCTGCGTAATCTTCTTTTTCTTTCTGTTTTTTTAATTTTTTGTATATCTTTTTAACTTTGTAGATATGCTTCCCTTTTGGGTATTTATTGATGTAATTTTTTGCTAGACTTATATCATTT
>JAADEE010000235.1 GCA_013153575.1 Chlorobiota bacterium | reverse complement strand
TGCCAAATTAAAGAATTATCCTTTCCTATAACATTATTTTCTGCAAAAGCTACTATTATTGATATTGTCATATTAAACTGATATTTTACCTTTTATGTGCGGATGAAAATCATAATCTTCCAATTTAAAATCTTCATATTTAAAATCTACTACTTTTTTAACATTAGGATTAATTATCATTTTAGGCAACGGTTTAGGGTCACGTGAAAGTTGAAGTTTTACTTGTTCAATATGATTTGTATAAATATGTGCATC
Source organism: Chlorobiota bacterium (assembly GCA_013153575.1). GTDB lineage: Bacteria > Bacteroidota > Bacteroidia > Bacteroidales > JAADGE01 > JAADGE01. The sequence goes on along the minus strand of JAADEE010000235.1, from coordinate 4,867 downwards.
ACCTAAAGTATGAACAAAATCGCCAAGTTCATAGCCTGTTTCTTGAGCAACCATCATAACAAGTAATGCATATGAAGCAATATTAAACGGAACTCCAAGAAAAACATCTGCACTTCTTTGATAAAGTTGGCAAGATAACTTATTATCAGCAACATAAAATTGAAAAAGAATATGACAGGGGGGCAAATTCATTTTATCTAAATCTCCTACATTCCAAGCACTTACTATATGCCTTCGTGAATCAGGGTTTTCTTTAAGTTGTTTTATTACATTTGTTAGTTGATCAATGTGTTTTCCTCCATCAGCAGTCCAAGAACGCCATTGATAACCGTAAATTCTTCCAAGATTTCCATCTTCATCTGCCCATTCATTCCAAATTCTAACACCATTTTCTTGCAAATATTTAACGTTTGTAGAGCCTTTTATAAACCAAAGCAATTCATGAATAATTGATTTCAAATGCATTTTTTTAGTTGTTACAAGAGGAAATCCTTCAGCTAAATTAAACCGCATTTGATGACCAAATACACTTATTGTACCTGTTCCTGTACGATCTTCTTTTTTTATTCCTTCTTTTAAAACTCGATCTAATAAACTTAAATATTGTTGCATTTTTTGGTATTTTAAAAATTTTAGTTTTAATTAACAGACCCTGCGGGTTTTAAAAACCCGCAGGGACTAAAAAAAGTTACATACTAATCAGCTTTATCATGCAAGTATGTATTATTTTCATTTAAACTAATTTCTCCATCTTTATCAGATAATGTATATCTTGAAAATTTTTGATCTTTCGGATAATTATTTTCTCTTATCTTAATTCCCTTTCTTTTAAATGCCGGAATATTCTCTAAATCGCTTACATTGTTAATATAATTACTTAACAAATTAGATTCTTGCGAATTTTCTACATTTTGGTTTTCTACAAATGTATCATTTGTTTCAACAAATTCAAAATCAGGTTCAAAATCATCGTCATTTACATCAAAATCATCACCCAAATATACTTTTTTTTGTTCAGATGCTTTTACATCTATTTTTTTAACAACAACTCCGGTATCATCATCATTTTCAGATGCAAAGAAATCATTATCTTTTCTATTATTCAGATCTTCATCAATTTGAATATACCGTTTCTTTTTGTTTTCTTCCTCTTTCTTTTTATTTTGCTTTGGCGGATATAAATTAGGAATCTCATGTGTTCCAAAACCTGTTGCAATAACACTTACTGCAATCTTATCTCCTAAACTTTCACTTGTATTATGTCCCCAAATTAAGTTTGCATTATTACCTGCTGCATCTTGCACAAATTCATTAATAAATTCAACCTCATCAAGCGTAGCTTCTGAAGTTCCGGAAGTAATATTCAACAAAATATTTTCAGCACCTTTTATATTTGTACTTTCTAAAAGAGGTGAATTTAATGCTTGTGTAATAGCAAGTTCTGCTCTATTTTCGCCTTGTGCTTCACCTGTACCCATAAGTGCAATTCCACTATCTTGCATAACAGTTTTCACATCTGCAAAGTCAACATTTACATGACCTTCAACAGTAATAATTTCTGCAATTCCTTTTGCCGCAATTGTTAAAACCTCATCAGCCATTCCTAATGCCTGACTAACTGCAAGATTTCCATAAATTTCACGAATTTTTTCATTGTTAATAATTAGCAAGGAATCAACATGTTTCTCCATTTCCTTAATTCCTTCAATTGCAGAATTAATTCGTTTTTTGCCCTCATACCTAAATGGAATTGTAACAATACCAACTGTAAGAATGCCCATTTCTTGGGCAGCTTCGGCAATTACAGGTGCTCCTCCGGTTCCTGTTCCTCCACCCATTCCGGCTGTAATGAAAATCATTTTAGTTTCAGAACCTATAACTTCTTTTATTTCATCTATACTTTCAATTGCAGCTTCACGCCCAACATGAGGTTCATTTCCTGCACCAAGCCCTTTTGTTAAGGTTTTTCCAAGTTGAATTTTTGCCTCAACAGGACTTTTCATAAGTGCCTGATTATCTGTATTAGCAACAATAAACCCAACATCTTTTATTCCTTTTTTAAGCATGTGGTTTACAGCATTGCTTCCACCACCTCCAACTCCTAAAACTTTAATAATTGAAGCAAAGTTTGTTGGTAAATCAAATTCCAATAAATCGTTCATAATAATTGTTATTTGGGGTTGTTAAGTTCTAGTTTATTTCTGTGTCGTTATCTTCGAAAAAATCAATTGAGCCTTGTATTGTTTTTTCAACAACATTATTTATAAGACCTTTAAAAAAGTTTTTTTCCTTTTTAGAATTTTTATTATTCTTTTTACGTTTTTCTTTCTTTGTACTTTTTATTTTTACCTTATCATCATTAATTAAGCCAAGATAAACAAGACCATAAGCCGTTGAAAGTTTCGGACTTGTTTCTTTATCTACATCAATAAAAATTGAGTTTAACGGTTTTGAAAGTTTAACTTCAAGTCCTGTTCTAAATTTCATAAGTTGTGGTAAATGTTTAAGCAATGAACCTCCTCCTGTAAGTGCTATTCCTGCCGCTAACTTATCGGCATAACCTGAATTAATAATTTCATAATTAATAATATCAATTATTTCCTCCATTCTGGCTTGTATAACCTTAGACAATTCACTTACTGCAATTTCTTTTGGCGGTCTTCCGCTAATACCGGGTATTACTGCCAAAGTATTTTTATCAGAAAACTCACTTAATGCTGTTCCACATTCAAGTTTTAAGCGTTCTGCATATTTATGTAAAATATTATATGCCGATTTTATATCAGAAGTTATAATATCTCCACCAAAAGGAATTACTGCTGTATGTCTTAAAATTCCTTCATAGAAAATTGCAATATCTGTTGTTCCTCCACCTATATCAACAAGAACAACTCCTCCATCTTTTTCATCTTCTGTTAAAACAGCTGATGCTGATGCTATTGGCTCTAAAAATAATTCATTAACTTCAATACCACCATGTTCAACACATCTTTTTATATTTTTTGTTCCGGCAGTGTCGCCAATAATTATATGAAAGTTTCCTGATAGTTTTGTTCCAAATCTTCCAACAGGCTCATCAATATCAGTCTCATAATCAACAGTATATGTTTGGGGAATTACATCAATGACTTCTGTTGTTTCTTCAAAAGACATTGCTTTAATTTCATACATTATTTTATTAACATCTTCTTCTGTAATGATATTATCATTTGCCGAAACTAAAACTTGATGGCTGTTTTGAATACTTTTTATATGTTGTCCTGCAATTCCTATAAATGCAGATTTAAATGTTACATCACTTTTTTCTTCTGCAATTTCAACAGCTTTTTGTATTGCATTTGAAACTACTCCAATATTCTGAACCATTCCCTTTTTAACACTTTTTTGTGGTGTTGCAACTATTCCTTTTGAAAGTATTTTTACTTTTCCTTCTTCGTTTAGTTCGCCTACAATTGCAACTATTTTTGTTGTTCCTATGTCAATTGCTGTAATAATTTTCCCCATGGCAAATATATTTAAGTGTTTAATTATTTATTTTCTTATTTTTATCAGATAATGTACAAACAATCTGATTTTTATATTTTAAATTTATGTATTTATATTTTCTCCAACCTTCATTTTTTAAAACATTTTTGTAAAAATATTTCAAATATTTTAATTTGTTTTCATAATCTGAAAAATCTCCTAAATTTACAATATGACTTCCTACTGTTGGTATTAATTCATACTCATTATTTCTTTTTACAAAAATTTGTTCTGTTTGAGCAGAAAGAAATTCATCCTCTGAAATTGTTTTTGCAATTTTATAAACTTCTTTAATTGTTTTGCTAACAGCAGTATCTTTTACTGTAAGTTTATTATTTTTATAATTAAATTCAACATCTCCATTTATAACCATAACACGTGCACTTCCAATTTTAGAAGTTGGCATTAACGAACCATCATAAGCCAAATAAAAACTTTTTCCATTCTTTGGCATAACGCGAGCAATTGGCAACTTTTGTTCTACTTGAATTGCTAAAATCCCGTTTACCTTTTTGTAAACTTCTGCATTTTTAACAGCTGGATGCGTTTCAATTTTATGTTCTAATTCCGATAAATTTACATCTCCAATAGGCGAACCTATTAAATTTGGATAATCATGTAAAACTATTTTTTTTATATGTTCTTTGTTTATTATTAAATTATCGTTTGCATCAACTATCTCAACATCAATTGATTTGCACAATGTTTTATCAGAAAGCAAAACATATGCTCCTATAATAATTGCAACTACAAGCAAACCTAACAAGCTTATTATTTTACTTTTTTTATTCACTTTTATTCTTTAAAATTTCTTCAATTGATTTTACTAATCTGTCAATATCTCCTGCACCTACTGTTACTAAAACTTCAATTTCTTTTTCTTTTATTCTTTGCAATACCTCATCTTTACTTACAATTTCTTTATCATTAATTTTCATTTTGTTTAAGATTAATTCTGAACTTACTCCTTCAATTGCTTCTTCACGTGCAGGATAAATATCGAGCAAATATAAAGTATCGAGTAAATCTAAACTTTTTGCAAAATCTTCGGCAAAATCACGTGTTCTTGTAAAAAGATGCGGTTGAAAAACTCCTGTTATATGTTTATCTTTATAAATATTTTTTACTGATGTTAAGAAACTTTTCAACTCCTCCGGATGATGTGCATAATCATCAATATAAACAACATCTTTCTGATTTACAACATATTCAAACCTTCGTTTAACTCCTTGCCAAGTTTTTAAAGCATCTTTAATTTCATTAAAATTTATTTTATGCAAAACTGCAATTGCTGTTGCTGCATCTACATTCTCATCATTTAGGTTTCCCGGAATATTTGCTC
>JAADEE010000151.1 GCA_013153575.1 Chlorobiota bacterium | reverse complement strand
AGCAAATAAGCTAAAAAAAGCATGGGCAGTTTTTACAGAAAAATTAGTTGAAAAACCTCGCCTTTATAATGCATTGAAAGATAAAGAATTGCTAATTCTTGATAAAAACACAGCCGAAATAAGTGTTAGCAATAAATCATTAGCTCAAACCTTAGATAAAATAAAAACTAAAATTCATAACCTTTTAAGAGAAGAGTTAAATAATAAGAACTTTGAACTAAAAGTTAAAATTGAAGATGTTCAAAAAAAAAAATCTGAACACCTCTACACCGACAGAGACAGATACCAATATTTAGTCGAAAAAAATCCGAATATTGAAATTTTAAAAAACAAATTAGACTTAGAATTTTAATTCAACTTAAGCAATTCGTCCCTTTGCTTTACGCGAAACAACTTCATTTGCAACATAAGTTGGCACACAAACTTTATTTACAGGATTAAAATAAGTACTTAATGATTTTGCTAAAACTATTGCAACAGGAATTCCAACTATTGAAAGAAATAAGCCAACCACCTGAAAAGCATTTACAATTGCCAAAGCCAAACCTATCGGAAAATAAATAATCCTAACAATAAAACCATAAGCTAACCATAATTTATTTTGATTTGATTTTATATTTTTCTTATCAATCATTACACTTGAAAAAGGTGTTAGCAAAAACTTAGACAATTGAATAAGCCCCAAACCAATAGGAGCACCAACTACTGTTATAACTAACAAACCTCCTACAAGAAATGTTGCTAAAGCAGATAAAAAACCTAAAAACGGAATATGCCATAAAATATTACCTAATGTTCTCATATAAAAATCTAATCTTAAAATATTCTTCTTCTTATTTTTCTTGCAAAATTAATAAAGTCTTCTTCATATTTATTCAAACAATCATCATTTTTTGGAACATAAAAACTAATTCTTAATTTAAAATTATTTATAGAAAAATCTAACTTATGCACCTTCCAAATTTCATAAATTTGTTCTATCATTTCACATTTAAATGTTTTTTCTAACCTTTCAATAATATCAATTTCATGCCCAATCCAAAGTTCATATTCATTAAATATTTTTCTCATACTTTTGTAAATATACTTATATTTTAAATATAAAAAAACATTTACTTAAATCATAACAACATTGTGTAAACACTTGATAAATAACACAAAATAAAGTTTCATATTAAGCATATTTTTAATATATTTGCAAGAAGGTTGAAAAGTTATAACATTCTATAACACAAACAATTACAATATTAACAAAATATAATAATACAAAATGGCAAATAAAGATTTAAAAATCATTTGGACAAAAATTGACGAAGCACCTGCTTTGGCAACTTATTCATTACTACCTATTGTAAATGCATTTACAAAAGCAGCAGGTGTTGTTGTTGAAACTAAAGATATTTCCCTTGCGGGAAGAATTATTGCAAACTTTCCTGATAATTTAACAGAGGAACAAAAAATACCTGATTATCTTGCAGAACTTGGAGCTCTTACTCAAAAACCGGAAGCAAATATTATAAAACTTCCTAACATAAGTGCTTCAATACCACAATTACAAGCTGCAATTAAAGAACTTCAAGAAAAAGGTTATGATTTACCAGAATATCCTGAAAACCCTCAAACAGAAGAAGAAAAAGCTCTTGTAAAAAGATTTGCAAAAGTTTTAGGAAGTGCTGTAAATCCTGTTCTTCGTGAAGGAAATTCTGACAGACGTTCAGCTCCATCAGTAAAAAGAGACGCTCAAAAAAATCCTCATAAAATGATGAAACCTTGGAAAGAAAATTCCAAAACAAAAGTTTCATACATGAATGAAGGTGATTTCTATGGAAATGAAAAATCTGTTATAACAGAAAAAGGCACAAAATTCAAAATTGAACTTACAGATAAAAATGGAAATAAAACTATCCTTGCAGACAATTTAGAATCTCTTGATGGTGAAGTACTTGACGCAACTTTTATGAGTATTAAAAAACTAAGAGAATTTTATGCTAATCAAATAAAAGATGCTAAAGATAATGATGTTTTACTTTCATTACACCTTAAAGCAACAATGATGAAAGTTTCAGATCCTGTACTTTTCGGTCATGCTGTTGCTGTTTATTATAAAGATGTTCTTGAAAAACATGCTGACACAATTAAAAAATTAGGAGTAAACTTAAACAATGGTATTGAAGATTTATACACAAGAATTCAACAACTACCGGAAGCAGAAAAAAACGAAATTGAAAACGACATAAAAGCTATTTACGAAGTAATGCCGGATTTAGCAATGGTTGATTCTGACAAAGGAATTACAAACCTACACGTACCTAACAACATTATTATTGATGCATCAATGCCTGTTGTTATACGTGATGGAGGGCAAATGTGGAATGCAGAAGGTAAACTTCAAGACACAAATGCATTAATACCTGACAGATGTTATGCTACAATTTACCAAACTACAATTGAAGATTGCCAAGCAAACGGACAATTTGATCCTGCAACAATAGGAGCTGTTTCAAATGTAGGACTTATGGCACAAAAAGCCGAAGAATATGGTTCACACCCAACAACCTTTGAAATTCCTACTGATGGAACTGTTAAAGTTATTGATGAAAACGGAAATGTTTTAATGCAACACGAAGTTGAAAAAGGTGATGTTTGGAGAATGTCAAGAGCTAAAGATATACCAATTCAAGATTGGGTAAAACTTGCAGTAACAAGAGCTAGAGCAACAAAAACTCCTGCAATTTTCTGGTTAGATAAAAACAGAGCTCATGATGCAAACATGATTTCAAAAGTTGAAAAATACTTAAAAGATCATGACACAACAGGTTTAGACATTAGAATAATGACTCCTGATGATGCTATGAAATTTACTTTGGCAAGATCAAGAAAAGGAGAAGACACAATTACCGTAACAGGAAATGTTCTTAGAGATTACTTAACCGACTTATTCCCAATTATTGAACTTGGTACAAGTGCAAAAATGTTATCAATTGTTCCACTTCTTAAAGGTGGTGGTTTGTTTGAAACAGGAGCAGGAGGTTCAGCTCCAAAACATGTTCAACAATTCCTTAAAGAAGGTCACTTACGTTGGAATTCACTTGGCGAATTTTTAGCACTTACAGTTTCATTAGAACATCTTGCTAATAATTTTGATAATAAAAGAGCACAAGTTCTTGCTGATGCTCTTGATTTGGCAGTTAGCGATTATCTTGAAAACGGCAAAGCTCCTTCAAGAAAAGCAGGTGAATTAGATAATAGAGGAACTCATTATTTCTTAGCACAATATTGGGCAAAAGCTCTTGCTAATCAAGATAAAGATGCTGACCTTAAAGACAAATTTGAAGCTGTTTATAAAGAATTAAAAGATAATGAAAAAACAATTTTAGAAGAAATCGCAAAAGCAGAAGGAAAACCTACTGACATTGGAGGTTATTATTTTCCTAATGATGAAAAAGCAGAAAAAGCAATGCGTCCATCTGCAACTTTCAATACAATTGTTGATAAAATTTCTTAACATTAATAAAAAACCAGATTTGCTAAATCTTAAATATTTAGCAAATCTATAAAACTAAATACTATGAATAAAAAAGTAGAAAAAGCTTTAAATAAACAAATTGAATTAGAACTTTTTTCATCTCAATTATATCTTGCAATGGCATCATGGGCTGAAAAAACAGGTTTTAATGGTTCTGCAAACTTTCTTTATATGCACTCTGATGAAGAAAGAATGCATATGTTAAAACTATTTCACTACGTGAATGACAGAGGCGGACATGCAATTGTACCTAGTGTTGAGCAACCTAACTTAGAATACAAATCAATACATGATGTTTTTAAAGAAATCTTTGAACACGAGAAAATGATTACTGCTGCAATTAATGAGTTGGTAGGATTATGCTACGAAGAAAAAGATTTTACAACTGTTAGCTTCTTACAATGGTATGTAGAAGAACAAATTGAAGAAGAAAGCCTATTTAGCAATATTCTTGATAAATTTAACCTTTTAGGTGGAGATAAAGCAAAAATGTATATGTTTGATAGTGAAATGGAGAAAATGGCCTCAACAGGCGAAACTCCTTCAGAATAAATAAAATATGAATTAAATAAAAAAGGCTGTATAAAAACAGCCTTTTTTTATAACTTATTAAAAGCTACCTCTTATTGCACAACAATTTTAAAATTAGAAACATTATTATCAGAAGTAACTTTTATAAAATAAATTCCTTTTACATAACTACTTAAATCAATATTTGTTTTATCAGAAACAGCGTTTATTGAATATACTTTTTTTCCATTTAATGAAAAAACATCAATTTTACTATTATAATAATTAGTTGTTGATATTGTAACTATTCCTTTAGTAGGATTTGGATAAATCTTAACTTCATCAAAAGCAATATCATTTATTCCGGAAGCCTCAACACATGAAACTTCAGCCTTCCAATTACCTGTTTCTGAATAATCTGAATGAAAAACAAAAGTTAATGCTCCATCATCATTATTTGCAGTTATTACTGTAAGAGGTTCACTATTATCAAAAGTTCCTATCAAATCATTTGATGTACTTAACCCATTATAAACTTTAAGATAATCATATCCGGCTTCTACATTAAATTCAACAAAATCAAGAGAAATCATCTTACCTTCATCACCTGCCACAAAAGTCATAGTATAATCTTCATCGTTTGAATAATCGTTATCTTCTAAACCCGAATCATAAAACAAACCTGTGCATACAGTTAATGTTCCTTCATCGCTAATAGGATAAACCGGCACAACACCAATATTAAATTTCTGTACTGAACTTGCAGTATAATTTCCTGTTTCATCGGCAACATCTAATTGCACACTTACAGGAGCACCAAATGGAGTAGAAGCATCAGCACTTGAAGAGTAAGCCACATCAACATTCTCACCAACTGCAATACTTGTTAATGAAGTTGCTGTTGAATTAAGAGTTAAATAATCATTAGCATCATCAACCTCTGATAATATTCCTTCGAAACTTGCATCAGCATGACCAACATTTGTTACTGTAAAAGTTATATCACCAGTTTCTCCGGCATCTAATATCCCATCACTATTATCATCGTTTTCTATTCTTAATTCTGAAATTGATAATTCCGGAGCATTTACTGTTAAATCAAGTTTTGAATTCCAAAC
>JAADEE010000043.1 GCA_013153575.1 Chlorobiota bacterium | reverse complement strand
GTTACATTTTTTGTAAGTTTTATTTTATTTAGCTTAACACAAGATATTAATTTAGTTTCAAAAGATTATTTTCCTGAAGAAATAGCTTATGAAGCAAAAATTAATAAAATAAATAATGCCGATAAACTTGCAGAAAAAATATCCATAAAAAAAGAAAAAAATAAAATTATAATAAACTACCCTAAAGATAAAGTTAATGATATTTCAGGAAAAATACTTTTATACTATGTAACAAGTTACAGGCATGATAAAAGTATGAGTATAAAACCGAACAACGAAGGCAAACAAATCATTAATACTGATAGTTTGCAAAAAGGACGGTACTATATAAAAATAGACTGGGAATCAGATAAAATTAAATATTTTCAAGAATTTAAAATAACAATTTAAATGGATTTTCAAATTATTGGTGCAGCATTAGCACTTGGTTTAGTTACAGGCATACATTGTATTGGAATGTGCGGACCTATTGCAATTTCATTGCCATTAAAAGAAACTAGTAAATTCTCAAAAGTTTCAAGTGCAATACTTTATAACCTTGGAAGAGCAATAACATATGCAATTATGGGAATGGTATTTGGTTTCTTCGGACAAAGTTTTGCAATGGCAGGATTTCAAAAATGGGTAGGAATAGTTATGGGAACTGTTATGATACTTTATGTAATTTTTCCTGCAATTTTTAAAAATAATTTCTCAATAGAAAAATTTGGTTATAAATATACAGCACCATTAAGAAGCAGACTTGCAAAGCTTTTTGGAAAACGCTCATATTCAAGTCTTTTTGTTATAGGAATACTTAATGGTCTTCTTCCTTGCGGACCTGTTTACGGAGCTTTATTTGCAGCAATTGCAACTGGAAGTGTTTTTTACGGAACAATTTTCATGTTCCTGTTTGGTATAGGCACAATTCCTATTATGTTAACACTTTCTTTAATAGGAAATAAAATAAGCAATAGTTTAAGAACAAAACTTGCAAAACTTATTCCTATATTTATTGTTATATTAGGAGTATTATTTATACTAAGAGGTTTAGGATTAGGTATTATGTTTATAAGCCCACCCGATAAAATGTTAAAACCTCACAAAAAAGGAATGATGATGCATAAAAAAACAAGTTCTTTAAATATTAATGAAAAAACTTATTATTTCAATACAAAAAATTTAATTTAAAAGACTTTAATTCATATATTTGTAAAAAAATTATTTAAAAATCTAATAAAAGGTATTATGAAAAAATTAACATTTTCAGCATTAGCTGTATTATTCGTTTTTAGTTTATCAACTCTTTTTGTTTCTTGTGGTGAAGAAACTGCAAAAGAAGATGCAAAAGACACAAAAGAAGAAGTAAAAGAAGAGGTAAAAGTTGAAACTGAAGCTAAAGAAGAAACTGCTGTTGCAGATTATTCTAAAGGAAAAGAAATTTATGCAAGCAAATGCCAAGCTTGTCATCAAGAAAACGGTGAAGGCGTTGGTGAAACTTTCCCGGGATTAAAAGGTAAAGCATGTGATATAAATATCGTTGCAAACGGTGTTGAAGGAACTGCAATGGTTGCATTTAAAGGTCAACTATCTAACGAAGAACTTGTTGATGTTGTAAACTATGTTAACCATGCTTGGGATAACAATTTTGATGATGTAACAACTGCAGATATTAAAGAATAAACTGAAATTTATAAAACAAAAAAAGCTACTAACTTGAGTTAGTGGCTTTTTTTGTTTTGCAAAATTATTTAAGCCATTTATCAAGCCAATCTTTAAATTCTCTTTGCCATAAAATTCCATTTTGAGGATGTAAAACCCAATGATTTTCTTCAGGAAAATACAACATCTTTGCAGGAACTCCTTTAATTTTTGCAGCATCAAAAGCACTAAAGCCTTGCGAATCTAAAATCCTATAATCTTTACCTCCATGAATTACCATAATAGGAGTATCCCATTTATCAACAAATTTATGAGGCGAATTTGAATAAGTTTTTTGTGCAATTTTATTATTTTTTTCCCAAGGTGCACCACCTAAATCCCAGTTTGCAAACCATAGCTCATCAGTTTCTGTATATTGCGATTCTAAATTAAAAATTCCATCATGTGCAATAAAAGCTTTAAACCTTTTATTATGATTACCTGCAAGCCAATACACAGAAAATCCGCCATAACTTGCACCAACTGCTCCAAGCTTGTTTTCATCAATAAAAGCTTCTTCTTTTAAAGTATCAATTGCCGAAAAATAATCTTTCATGTTTTGTCCACCATAATCACCACTAATTTGCTCATTCCATTTTTGTCCAAAACTTGGCAAACCTCTTCTGTTTGGTGCTACTACAACATAACCATTAGCTGCCATCATTTGAAAATTCCAACGATACGACCAAAACTGACTTACTGATGATTGAGGACCTCCCTGACAATACAATAATGCAGGATATTTTTTATTTGCATCGAAATGTGGAGGATAAATTACCCAAACTAACATTTCTTTATTATCTGTTGTTTTTATCCAACGTTCTTCAACTTTACCCATTTCTAACTGTGAAAGCAAATCTTTATTAACAAAACTTATTTGAGTTTCTTTTCCTTCTTCATTTACAGAAAAAATTTCAGTTGGCATTGACATAGATTGTTTTGTTCCAATTAACCTATCCGACAAAACTGAAACTGAACGATAATTATGGTCGCCACTAGTAATTGCATTTATTTCATTACTTGCAAGATTCAACTTATAAATTTGAAAGCGTGCATGATAATCACTCGTAAAATATATGTTTTCACTTTTACTATCCCAATTTAAACCTCCAACATTTTGATCAAAGTTTTTTGTGTAATCTTTCTTTTCTTTTGTATTGAAATCATAAACAAAAAGTCTTATTTTATCCGATTCGTAACCATCTCTTTCCATACTTTCCCATGCAACTTTATTTCCATCAGGTGAAAAAACAGGTGCTTTATCATAACCATTCATACCTTTGGTTAAGTTTGTAGTTGCTTTATTTTCAACATTATACAAATAAATATCAGAATTTGTTGAAAGTGTATAAGCAAGTCCTTTTTTCTTCACACAAGTATAAGCAATAATTTTACTATCATTGCTCCAAGCAATTTCTTCAAGTCCTCCAAAAGGTTTTAAAGGCGAATCAAATTCTTCATCTTTCATAATGTCAGTACCTTCAGAAAAAGATTTTCCGTCAAAATCAGAAACAAAAATATGACTGTAAGAATCTGTCCAAGTATCCCAATGCCTATACATCATATCATTTATTATTCTTGCATTTGCTTTTGGCAAGTCAGCATATTTATCTTGAACAGTTTTAACCAAATTAACTTCCTTTGTGTAAAGAATCTTACTTTGATTTGGCGATAATTTGAATCCACTTATTCCTCCGTTAATTTTTGAAACTTGTGTAACATTTGTACCATCTTCATTCATTTTAAAAACTTGCATTCCATCATCTGATGAACTCATGAAATAAATTGATTTCCCATCTTTACTCCATACAGCATTGTACTCACCTTTTGCAGTTTTTGTAATTTGTTTCATGTTCTTACCATCAACCGACATTGTGTACAATTCTCTATTTCCTTTATCTTCAGGAATATCGTAATACGAAACTCCAAAAAGAAGTTTTTTTTCATCGGGTGAAACTTGCACATCACTTAATCTACCAAACGACCACAAAACTTCCGGTGTCATTACATCACTTGTAAGTTTTAAGTTTGGTTTTCCAATTATTTTTTCTTCCGGTTGTTTTTCCGAAGTTTTATTTTCATTGTTTGAACAAGACATAAAAACTAAAACTAATAGGTTAAAAAATATTATTTTTTTCATTGCATATGTATTTATTTTATAAAATTTAATGATTTATTATAATCTTATTAACTATTTTTTGGTTTAAAAAATTTACTTCAATAAAATAAAATCCACTTTTAAGATTTGAAGTGTTAATATATTTTGAATTATATTTAGTTGCAACTAACTTACCTTGTAAAGAATATATTTTTACAGAAACAGGAATTAAATCTGATTGAATTTTTATAAACTGATTTGCAGGATTTGGATAAATTTCAATTTCAGAATTGTTAGTTGCAACACTCGATGAATTACAATTCCATTTTGCATTCCAGCCTTGTTTAACAGTTGCACCATCTGAATGAAACTTTATTGTTAATGCTCCCCCACTCGCTTCAATAATATTAGGACTTGTATTTCCTGAATATCCGCCAATTAAAGGTGCTTCAATATTTGCTCCGTCATAAATCCATAAAGAATCATAACCTGCTTCAAGCTCAAATGATGAAAAACTTAATGTTAAATCACTAACATAATTTGTTGGTGCAATTGTATAAATATAATCTTCACGATTATAATGTTCCCGCAAAGGGCCTCCCATATCAAAAAAATCATAAGTTGTTGGAACTTCTGCACAAGATGAAAAATTATTTTTTATTAAATCCCACATTTCAGAATAACCATCATCATAACCCAAAGCCCAAATTCCAATTCCTGCAATACCTTGCCTTAAAACAAGGTCGTATTTAAATTGCATTGTTTCTTCATCATCAATCCATGCTTGATGAAAGTTGCCGTTATTGTAATTATAGTATGCACATAAACTACTATCTTCAATATTTTTGTTGGAATAATATCCTTCTGCATTTTCTTTAATTGTACTTATGAAAATAGGACTTCCATTTGCAACTGCTTCCGTAGGAACATTATCATCATTTGTTTGCCAATCGAAACCATAGTAAGGCACGCCTAAACATAATTTCTCATGAGGAACTCCTTCATTTAAATAATAAATTACTGAACGTGATTGATTATAATTAAAATCATACATTGTATAAAGTTGCCCTGTTGGTCCGGCAATATCTCCAACGCCACCCGAAGTCCAATAATAATCATATCCCATTATTAAAAACAAGTCGATATAATCTTTAAGTGCTGTTATATCAAAAACATCTGCCCAATCAACTGCCGGTAAAGCAACACTAACTTGCGAATTTGGTATTTGACTATGAAACTGTTCCGACAAATTTATAAGAAAATCTGTAAGGTTGTTTTTTTCAGAACTTGGTACTCCTTCAAAATCAATATTTACACCATTTGCATTTCTGTTTTGTACAAGTGTAAGAAGATTATCAATTAAATTTTGCTGTGCAGAAGTATTATCGAA
>JAADEE010000044.1 GCA_013153575.1 Chlorobiota bacterium | reverse complement strand
GAAAATGCAAAAGTTATATTTGCCGTACCATTTAAAAATAATCCTATTGTTCATAATTTAGTTTCGTTAATTTCTCAACCTATTATGAATTTAGGTTTAAGTTTTGATTATGAAACAGTTGTAATGACTGAGGAAGAAAAAGAAAATTATTTTAAATTAGAAAAAATAGGCTGGAAAGAGCTTGATTAAAAAATAATTATGAAATTATCAGTTTTAACTGAAAACACAGCATCAGCACATTTCCTTGCCGAGCACGGTTTATCTTATTTTATTGAATATGATAACAAAAAGATTTTATTTGATACAGGAGCAACTGATGTTTTTGTAAAAAATGCTTCAAAACTTAACATAAATCTTAATTTGGCAGATATAATTGTTTTAAGCCACGGACATTGGGATCATGGAAATGGACTTAAGTTTATAGAAAATAAAACTTTAATAACTCACCCAAATTCATTTATAGAACGTTTCCGTAAAGGAGAAAAAAACAATATAGGCTTATCCTTGTCAGAAACTGAAATTAAAAATAAATTTTCTTTAATAAGAAGTAAAGAACCTTATTACATAACAGAAAATATTATATTCTTGGGCGAGATTCCTCGTGTAAATAATTTTGAAGCAAAAACAACTTCATATGTAAAAGAAAATGGTGAAGATGATTTTATTGATGATGATACTGCAATTGCAATAATTAAAGATGAAGAACTAATAATTGTTTCAGCATGTTCACATTCAGGTATTTGCAATATTGTAGAATATAGCAAAAAGTTAACAGGCATTAATTCTGTAAAAGCTGTTATTGGAGGGTTTCATCTGAAAAAACAAGATGCACAAACAAAAAAAACAATAGAATATTTTAAACAAAATAAAGTTAAAACATTACTGCCTTCGCATTGCACTCAACTACCTGCACTTGCAATGTTTTATAATGAATTTAAAATTAAGCAAGTTAAATCAGGAATGATTTTTAAATTTTAAAATATATTAAAATGGGCTATTTTTTTATTTTATTATATATTTGCTCGTAAAAATAACAATGCCAAGACCTCAAAAAGAACGTAAAGTTCACAAACCGCCTATTTATACACGTTTTAAGCCTACAGGAGTTGCTGCAAAAGGTTTAAAACAAATAATACTTACATTAGATGAGTATGAAGCAATACGTTTGTCCGATTTTTATGGAATGTCGCAAGAAGAAGCTTCTGAAGAAATGGAAATTTCACGTCCAACTTTTACAAGATTAATTGAAACAGCAAGAAAAAAAATGGCTGATTTCTTAATAAATGGAAAACTTTTAAGTTTAGAAGGAGGAAATATTCATTTTAGAAATAATGTTTTTAAATGCGAAGATTGCGGGCAATTATTTACTACTTCTTTAAATACAGAAATAAAGACTTGCCCTAATTGTGAATCTGCAAATATTATAAATTTAGCAGGAGGTTTTGGGCACGGTAAGTGCTGTATTTAAGAAAAATAATAATTTAAAAATAAGTTCGTTACTTTTGCTATAAATAAGTTTTTAATGAAAGAAAAAAAATATAATTATAATCCTAAAACATTAGAATATGAAGAGGTTGGCTTTTCAAGAAATAAATATTTGCTTTTTTCAGCAATTTCAATCTTAATAGGAGCTATATTTATATTTTTAATAATTTTTGTTTCTTATTCTTACTATTATAAAGCAAAGGTTATAAACAATCCTGAAAGTGAGTATAGTGTTTTAGCAAAGCAATATAATGAGCTTTTACAACGAAAAAAACAAAATGATGAATATTTAAGCAAGTTAATAGAAAAAGATAAAAAGATTTATCAAATAGTTTTTAAGAGTAATCCTGATAATGATATTTTTGAAAATAAAAATCCTTATTCAAACCTGTTTAAAACTGATGTTGTTAAAATAATTAATGATAATGAAAAACGACTTAATGAAATTAAAGCAGATGTTAAGTCGCAAGAAAATAATTATGATAAAATAATTAAATACATTAAAAATTCAGATATAAGTTATTATAAAAATATTCCTGCAATTCAGCCAGTTTTTAATAAGAAGTTGAGTTATCCTGTTTATGGTTTCGGAAAACGTATTGACCAAGTTTATAAAACATTTGTTGAACACCCGGGTATTGATTATGCAGTACCAATTGGAACGCCTGTTTTTGCAACTGCCGATGGTGTTGTTGAAAAATCAGGAAGAAAAAGAGGGCTTGGAAAAAGAATTATAATAAATCATAAAAATGGATATAAAACTATTTATGCACATCTTGATAAAATAAATAAAACAAAAGGCAAAAAAGTAAAAAGAGGTGATAGAATAGGCACTGTTGGTATGACCGGTAAAACTTTAATTCCTCATTTGCATTATGAAATTGATTATAACGGAAAAGCTATAAATCCTGTAAATTATTTTTTTCTTGATTTAACTCCTGAAGAATTTTATAGAATTAGAATTCAATCTGCTAAGCTTGGTTTAAGTTTAGATTAATATAATTTCTCACTTAAATACTTTGCAGTATAAGATTTTTTACACTTAACCAAATCTTCAGGTTTGCCCTGAAATAAAATGTATCCACCTTTTTCACCCCCTTCGGGTCCTATGTCAATTATGTAATCTGCGGTTTTTATAACTTCAAGGTTATGCTCAATTATTACAATTGTATGTCCTCTGTCGAGCAGTGCATTAAATGATTGCAAAAGTTTATTTATGTCATGAAAATGAAGTCCCGTAGTTGGCTCATCAAAAATAAACATAGTTTTCTTTAATGATTTTTCTTTGCTTAAAAATGATGCAAGTTTTACTCTTTGACTTTCACCGCCACTTAAAGTATTTGACGATTGCCCTAACTTAACATATCCTAAACCAACGTCAACCAAAGGTTTTATCATGTCTGCAATCTTTTTAGTTTCTTTATTTTCAGAAAAGAACTCAAACGCTTCATCAACAGTTAATTCTAAAATGTCAAAGATGCTTTTATCGTTAAATTTAACATCAAGAATTTCATCTTTAAAACGTTTTCCTTTACATTCATCGCAAACTAAATGCACATCTGCCATAAATTGCATTTCAACAGTAATTTCTCCTTCACCTTTGCAATTTTCACATCTTCCGCCATCAATATTAAAAGAAAAATGTCCTGCTTTATAACCATTTATTTTTGAAAGTTGCTGAGCTGCATATAATTTCCTAATTTCATCATAAGCTTTAAGATAAGTTACAGGATTTGAACGCGATGATTTTCCAATAGGATTTTGGTCAACAAAAACAATATCATTTATGTGTTTAATATCTCCTGATATTTCAGAATAACTACCGGGCTTTTTACCGTAGTCGTTTACAATTCGGCTTAAAGCCGGAAATAAAATATCACGCACAAGCGAAGATTTTCCGGAACCGCTTACACCTGTTACAACAGTCATTGCATTTAGCGGAAATTTTGCATCAATGTTTTTTAGGTTATTATGCGTTGCTCCTTTTATTTCAATAAAATGTTTGAAAGTTCGTCTTTTTTCAGGAAGCGGAATTTTAATTTTTCCGTTAAGATAATCTGCTGTTAATGAATTGTTTACTTTGTTTTTGGCATTCATTAATTGTTTGTAAGTTCCTTGATAAACAAGTTCACCGCCATGAGTTCCTGCCAAAGGTCCTATGTCAATAATGCTATCCGAAGCCTTAATTATATCTTCATCATGTTCAACCACAATTACAGTATTTCCTATGTCTCGAAGTTGTTTTAAAACTTTAATCAACAAATCTGTATCTTTTGGGTGCAAACCAATGCTTGGCTCATCAAGAATGTATAATGAACCAACTAAACTGCTGCCCAATGAACTTGCTAAATTTATTCTTTGCGATTCACCTCCCGAAAGTGTGGATGATAGTCTGTTCATTGTTAAATATGATAAACCTACATCGGACAAATATTGCAAACGATTTCTTATTTCTGTAAGTAATCTTTCTCCTGCATCTTTTTGTGTTTTTGTAAGACTTATATTTTTAAAGAATGTAATTAGCTCACTTATAGGCAGATTAACTAAATCATGAATAGATTTGCCTCCAACTTTAATATAACTTGCTTCTTTTTTTAGCCTTGTTCCCTTGCATTCGTAACAAACGGTTTTGCCTCTGTATCGAGAAAGCATTACACGATATTGAATTTTTCTGCTTTTCTTTTCAATCATTTTAAAGAAAGCAAAAAGCCCTTTAAATTTTCCTTTGCCGTACCATAAAATGTCTTTTTCTTCTTGCGAAAGCAAATAATAAGGTCGATGTATCGGAAAATCAAATTCTGAAACTTCTTTTATAAATTCATCTTTATACCAACTCATTTTTTCACCTCTCCAACAAGCAACAGCTTCTTCATAAATTGAAAGGTTTTTATTAGGAATAACCAAATCTTCATCAATTCCCATTGTTTTGCCAAAACCTTCGCAAACAGGACATGCTCCTAAAGGATTATTGAAACTAAAAGTATGTACTGTGGGAATTTCAAACTTTATTCCATCGGCTTCAAATTTATCTGAAAATACTTCTTTTATAATTTTATTGTCTTTAAAAACTTTTATAACACAAATTCCTTTACCTTCAAAAAATGCTGT
The DNA here is from genome assembly GCA_013153575.1 of Chlorobiota bacterium. GTDB lineage: Bacteria > Bacteroidota > Bacteroidia > Bacteroidales > JAADGE01 > JAADGE01. The sequence continues at coordinate 626 of JAADEE010000044.1, read as the reverse complement.
TTGCACAGAATCGCCCATTCTGCTTTGTGTATCTTCATCATCAGAAATTGAAATACGGTCAACTACAATATTTGCAATTTTAGGTGTTGTAATTTTCTTTTCTGTAAGAAGTTTATCAATTTTTAAAATTTCATTGTCAAATTCAACTCTTGCAAAGCCTTGTTTTAGAAGTACTTCTAGTTGTTGTTTGCAGGTTCTGTCAGTTCCTACATGGAGCGGTGCAAGTATTAATGCTTTTGTAGATTTAGGGAATTTTAGTAAGAAATCAAGTACATCGGTTACGGTATCTCGTTTAACTTTTTTTCCGGAAACGGGTGAAAAAGTTTCGCCAACTCTGGCATAAAGCAATTTTAAATAATCATAAATTTCGGTTGAAGTTCCTACGGTTGAACGAGGATTTCGAGTGTTTACTTTTTGCTCAACAGCAATTGCAGGCGGAATACCTTTTATGTAATCAACTTCGGGTTTATGCAGTCTGCCCAAAAACTGACGTGCATAAGATGAAAGGCTTTCAACATAGCGTCTTTGTCCTTCGGCATACAAAGTATCAAATGCCAAAGAAGATTTGCCTGAACCGGAAAGCCCTGTAATTACAGTGAACTTATCACGTTCAATTGTGAGGTTAA
>JAADEE010000012.1 GCA_013153575.1 Chlorobiota bacterium | reverse complement strand
CAATCCACCCTCCAACAGAAATTAATGCAAGAGATGAACTTCTATCATTTTCTTCTAGATTTTTTACAATATCATAATAAGTATCATTTGTAACTTTAAGCAAAGAATCTTTATTTTCAATATTTTTAAATCTTTCAATTAAAGATTCTGTAAAAACAGATCCTAAACCGATTTTATCACTAAGATCTTCAACTATTTTTAAATATTCACTTGCTGTACCAGTTTGGTTAAATGCTGCAGTATATGCTAAATCGGCAGAATAAATACCAAAACCAATTTCTAAACTTTTTGTGTCAATGTATTTGTCTGCATTTTCTTTTTTGTTTAAAACAGCATCTGAAAACTGAAGTTTTCCATCTCTTATAAAAGCAAACATATCTTTAGGAGAAGGAATTAAATATGTAATAAGATTTTCTTCTTGTGTAACATTTTCTTCATTAACAATAGTGTCTGTGTCTGAAGATTTACTGTTTTCGTTATTTTCTTCACAAGCAGAAATCCATAACAAAACAGCAAAAAGCGGTAAATATTTGAAAAACTTAATTAATGTATTCATGGGATATTTTTTTAGTTTATAAAATAATTAACTTAAATTTTTGAATATCAAAATTAACAAAAAACTTGTTATAAAAAAACTAAATGAAAAGATTTGTTTTATGAAAATGTTTTTTCATTAATTTGACTTTAATATGAAACTTTATTATTTTTGACATAATTATTAAAAGATAAAATTAACAAAATGAAAAAAATAGCAATTATACTTTCTGGATGTGGGGTTTATGATGGTGCAGAAATACATGAAGCAACAATGACTATGTATGCTGTTGTTAAACATGGTGGTGAATATCAAGTTTTTGCTCCGGATATTAATCAGCATCATGTTATAAATCATATAACAGGAGAAGAAATGAATGAAACAAGAAATGTTCTTATTGAGTCTGCAAGAATTGCTCGTGGCAATATTAAACCTTTATCAGAATTAAATGTTTCTCAATTTGATGCGATTATGTTTCCGGGTGGCTTTGGTGTTGCAAAAAACCTTTCGTCATTTGCATTTGAAGGCGAAAATTGTTCTGTTATACCAGATGTTGAAAGAGTTATTTTAGATGCAGTAAAAGAAAGAAAACCAATTGGAGCATTATGTATTTCTCCTGCAATTGTTGCAAAAGTTTTAGAAGGAGTGCAAGTAACAATTGGGCAAGATAAGGAAACTGCAGATGCTATTAATAAAATGGGTGGAGAGCACATTGATACTACACATGGAGAAGTTACAATAGATTATGGATTTAAAGTTGCAACAACACCATGTTATATGCTTGATGCTACAATTGCAGATATTGCAGAAGGTGCAATTAATGTAACTAAAGCCGTTTTTGATTTGATGTAATTTAAAAGATGCAAAAGCTGTATTTTATATAACTACAGCTTTGCATTTATAATTATAATTTCATTTCTGGGATTTCACCTTCAATAATTAATGTACCTTCTGTTGCATTTTTAATTTCTTCAATGCTAACTCCCGGAGCTCGTTCTAATAATTTAAAACCTTTGTCTGTAACTTCAACAACTGCTAAATCCGTTACAATTTTTTTTACACATGCAAGACCGGTTAATGGTAATGTGCAAGATTTTTTTAGTTTTGAATTTCCTTTTCTGTCGGTATGGGTTGTTGCAACAATAATGTTTTTTGCAGAAGCAACTAAATCCATGGCTCCTCCCATTCCTTTTACTAATTTGCCCGGAATTTTCCAACTTGCAATATCTCCGGTTTCTGAAACTTCAAAAGCTCCAAGAACAGTTAAATCAATATGTCCGCCTCTTATCATTGCAAAACTTGTTGCCGAATCAAAGAAAGATGCACCGGGTATTGCTGTAACAGTTTGTTTTCCTGCATTAATAAGGTCTGGGTCTGCTTTGCCTTTTTCAGGGAATGGTCCAATTCCTAAAAGTCCATTTTCTGATTGCAAAATAACATCCATTCCTTCAGGAATATAATTTGCTATTAATGTTGGTATGCCAATTCCAAGGTTTACATAGTAACCATCTTTAAGTTCTTGTGCTATTCTTTTAGCTATGCCGTTTTTATCTAATGCCATGATTTTGTTGTTTTTTAGTGAAATAAAAAGAAAAGGAACTACATTGTTGTTTCAAATTCAATACGTTTTTCGTAATCAACACCTTGAAAAATTCTTTGAACAAAAATTCCGGGTGTATGAATTTGATTTGGGTTTAATTCTCCAACAGGAACAATTTCTTCAACTTCGGCAATAGTTATTTTACCTGCCATTGCCATCATGTTGTTGTAATTGTTTGCTGTGTTGTTGTATATTAGGTTACCCATTGCATCACCATATTTTGCTTTTACAATTGCAAAATCGGCTGTTAAACCATATTCTAAAAGGTGCATTTTACCGTTAAATTCTCTTGCTTCTTTTCCTTCTCCAACTTCTGTTCCGTAACCTGCAGGAACATAAAACGCAGGTATTCCTGCACCACCAGCTCTAATTCTTTCTGCTAAAGTTCCTTGAGGAACTAAATCAACTTCTAATTCACCACTTAAAAATTGCCTTTCAAATTCTTTGTTTTCACCAACATAAGAAGCAATCATTTTTTTTATTTGTTTATCTCTTAATAAAATTCCTAAACCAAAATCATCAACTCCGGCATTGTTTGAAATACAAGTTAGATTTTTGACTTTAATTTTTGCAAGTTCTCTAATTACATTTTCCGGAATTCCACAAAGACCAAAACCTCCAAACATTAAAGTCATTCCATCTTTAATTCCAATAATTGCTTCTGATGCATTTTTAACAATTTTATTCATTTTTATAGTTTTTTATAATGATAAATCTTCGTCTTCAAAATCTTCTTCGCTATCTCCTTCTTGTTGATATTTTTCACAATCAAGTTCTACACCATCATACAAAGGTGGTTTTTTAAATGGTTCTTTAGATATTCCAAGTTTTTCATTTTCGTAAACTTTTAACATGTATAGTGCCCAAATAGGAAGTGCCATATTTGCTCCTTGTCCGTCAGCAGTACTTAAAAAACGAATACTTCTTTCTTCTCCACCAACCCAAACTCCTGTAACTAAGTTTGGAACATATCCTATAAACCAACCATCTGAGTTATCATTTGTGGTTCCTGTTTTTCCGGCAATTTCATTTTTAAAACCATATTTATACCTTAATCTTGTACTTGTTCCCATATCTACAACACCTTTCATAAGGTCAATCATGCGGTAGGCAGTATTTGGGTTTAATGCCTCTCTACTTTTTGCTTTAAATCGTGCTATTACATTTCCGTTTTTATCTTCAATTCTTGTTACAAAGATGGGTTCTGTATGTATTCCTGAATTTGCATATGTATCGTATGCCGCAACCATTTCAGATAAGTGCAAGTCAGCAGCACCAACACATAATGAAGGAACAGCTTCAATTCGGGTTTTAATACCTGTTTTATATGCGATATCTCTAATCTTTACAGGTCCGTATTTTTTCATAATCCATGCAGAAATTTGATTTAATGAATTTGCTAAACCTAATTTCAGAGAAATCATTTTACCATCAAGTTCTTTGTTTTTTGAAAATTGTGGCGTGTAAGTTGGAGGATCTTGCCCTTTCGGAAGTTCAATTGTTACAGGAACATTCGGAACTAAGTAGCAAGGTGACATTTTATCTTCCATTGCAATTGAATATACAAATGGTTTAAAGGTTGAACCAACTTGTCGTTTTGCTACTGAAACGTTATCATATCTAAAATAATCATAATTAATATCTCCGACATAAGCTCTAACGTATCCTGTTTGTGGTTCCATAGACATAAGTCCTGCATGAAGGAAATATTTATAATACCTAATAGAATCCATAGGTGTTAGTGTAGTATCAATTGTTCCTTTCCAAGAGAAAACTTTCATTTTAACAGGAGTATTAAATATTGCATCAATGGAATCATCATCTAATTTCAAATCATACTTTAAATGTCTGTATCTATCTGTTCTTTTTTTAGATGTTTCAAGAATAGCATCTATTTGCTTGTTTGTTAATTTCCATGAAAATGGTGCTTTTTTTCGTCCTTTATGTCTTTTGTAGAAAAGAGGTTGAAGGTATCCTGCAAGGTGTTCTTTTACAGCAGCTTCTGCATAAGTTTGCATTTCATAGTTTATTGTTGTATAAATTTTTAAACCATCTCTGTAAAGGTTATAATTAGTTCCGTCGGGTTTGCTATTTTTATTGCACCAACCATAAAGTTGATTGTCAGCCCATTCCGTAGAATCTTCAAGAAATTTATTATATTTTATTTCATATCTTGCTTTATCACGTTTATATTTTTTGTATTCAGGATCTCTCCAACTTAAACCTTTCTTTTTAATTGGTTTTTTAGGTGCTATTGGTTTTTTCTTATAAACTAATGAACGTATGTATTCTCTAAAGTGTTTAGCAATTCCTTTTTTGTGTGATTGCATGCTAAAATCTAATTTAATTGGTAGAGCTTTAAGAGAATCGTAATACTCTTTTGGTTTAGGAACGTAACCATGTAAATCATGTAATTTATCTTGATATTTTTGAACTTGGTCTAAAACAGTATTTCTTCCTTGTTTTGATCTTTTTGGGTGCAACCTTGGGCTGTATGCTGTTGGAGCCCTTAACAGTCCGATAAGAACAGCAGCTTCTTCAAGTTTTAAAGAGTCCGGAGTTGTATTAAAAAAAGTTCTTGCTGCGGATTTAATACCAAACGCATTACTTCCAAAATCAACAGTATTTAAATACATTACGATAATTTCTTGTTTTGTATATCTTTTTTCAAGACCAACTGCAGTAACCCATTCTTTTAATTTTATAAGCACTTTATTTGTTAGTCCTGAAAAACCTGTTTTATATGCAGAAGAATCCCTACGCATATTGTACATGTTTTTTGCAAGTTGTTGAGTAATTGTACTTCCTCCTCCGTCAGGATTTAAAGTTAAGACACCTTTTAAAACACGCAATAATGCTCTGGCATCAATGCCGGAATGACTATAAAACCTAACATCTTCAGTTGCAACTAATGCATTTAAAACATTTGGAGAAACTTCTTTAAAATCAACAATTGTTCTGTTTTCTTTAAAAAATTTACCTAATAAGCGCTGGTCGGATGAATAAATTTCTGTTGCTAAATTTGTTTTTGGATTTTCAAGTTCTGCAAACCCGGGAAGTTTTCCAAAAACTTCAAGATTAACTAATGAAA
>JAADEE010000062.1 GCA_013153575.1 Chlorobiota bacterium | reverse complement strand
TTAAAACTATTGATGCGATGACTATCAGATAGTTAAATCGGATATAAGGAATATTAAAAAGGTTGCCAATTTTAGCAACCTTTAATAAATTTACACAAAACGATTTAATTCATCTTTAATATCTTCAATTTTATCGTAAATTGAAAGAATTAAGTTTTTAAGTTTCCCTTTTTTTATAAGGTCTTGAAGATAAGTATAAACAGGTGTTTCATTTGTCCAGAAATCTGTATTTAAAAATATCATAGGACTTGCATATCCAAAACTAAGATAGTGGTTTTGAGTTATTTCCTGAAAAATTTCTTGAAAAGTTCCTGCACTTCCGGGTGAAAAAATAATACCTCCTTTGGCAATTGTTAATAAACCATCTTCTCTAATGCTATTTGCAAAATATTTAGCAATTTTTGTAGCAAAAGGTGTTGGTGGTTCATGACCGTATAACCAAGTTGGTATTCCTAAACTTTCATATTCTCCTTTCGGAAAATCATTAATAACTTGCATTGCAGTATCCATCCAAAGTGGATGTTTAAAAGTTGGTGCTTTGTCAAGTATATTAAATGCTTTTTGCAAATCTTCATTTTTTCGTCCTGCAAACCATGCTCCAACGTGTGTTGCTTCCATTGCTCCAGGTCCTCCGCCTGAAGTCATTAAATATCCTTCTTCGGTAAGTTCTTTTGAAAGTTGTGCTACCATTTTATAATCATCAGTATTTCTTGCTAAACTATGTCCTCCCATAATTGCAACTACTTTTTTCTCTTCATATTTCTCAAGAAAATCATATAAAGCATCAGTAATTGAATGGTCATGAAGTCGTCTTGCTAATGTTTCTTTTATAGAATCGGCTTCTTTTCCTGTTTTAATAAAATGATTATAAACAACTTTGTCAAAAGTTTTTTCGTATGTTTCGGGTTTGCCAATTTTATATCCACCATATAAGCTTTCTTTGTTATATAGTTTTGCAGGATATTGATTATAAGGAACATCTAATTTTGGAAAAATAAAGTTATTGTCTTCAATTTGTTCTCTGAAGTTATGACTTAGTTTTCCTCCAAGAAAAATACATTTTTTAAAATTTAATTTTATAATTTCATGTTCAAATTCTGTAAAATCAATATCTTGAAAAGCAATACTACTAATTGTGCCTTTTGTTTTTTTTAAAAGCTTTTTTAAATCCTCTTGTGATTCTATTTCTTTATACTTCATAAATTTAATTTTGATATATTATAAAATAGTGAAAGGTTATTAAGTTTATATTATCAAAAACCTTTCATTTATTATCTTTTCAATGTAAAATTAGAAAAAAATATTTCAAAATAAATTAAAATGTTTAAGACCTTCTGTTTTCTATTGCTTTTTTTGTAAATAAATTTATAAAAAGAACAAATAGGATATAAATATCTTTTTATTTAGAATGAAAATAAATTAGGACTTATAGCATTGATATGTAGCAATAATTTATACATTCTAAGCATTTTATTCATATATTTGAGACTGAATTTTTCACTTTCATATAATATAAATTATGGGACTAACAAGACGAGATTTTATTAAACAATCAGCTGTTGCCGCAGCAGCCACTGCTATAGGAATTACTGTTCCTAAAGGAATGAAAGCAGCAAAAGAAAAAGCGGAAAGTGATTGGAAATGGGATAAATCAGTATGTAGATTTTGTGGTACAGGTTGTGGAATTATGATAGCAACTAAAAACGATAAAATAGTTGCTGTTAAAGGAGATCCTGCTGCCCCTGTTAATCGCGGATTAAATTGTATTAAAGGTTATTTTAATGCAAAAATTATGTATGGGGAGGATAGGTTAACTAAACCTTTATTAAGAGTTAATGAAGCAGGAGAATTTGATAAAAAAGGAAAATTTAAACCTGTAAGTTGGAAAAGAGCTTTTGATGAAATGGAAAAACACATGAAGTCAGCTCTTAAAGAATTAGGTCCTCATGGTGTTGCTGTTTTTGGTTCCGGGCAATATACTATTCAAGAAGGTTATGCCGCAGTTAAATTAATGAAAGCCGGTTTGCGATCAAATAATATTGACCCAAATGCAAGGCTTTGTATGGCATCTGCAGTAGTTGGATTTATTCAAACCTTTGGTATTGATGAGCCTGCAGGTTGTTATGATGATATTGAACTTACTGATACTATTGTGTCATGGGGGGCAAATATGTCTGAAATGCATCCTATTTTGTGGTCAAGAGTTTCTGATAGAAAATTAACAAACCCTGATAGAGTTAAAGTATTTAATCTTACAACATATACAAATAGAACATCTGATTTGGCAGATACTGAAATTATATTTAAACCAAGTACAGATTTAGCAATTTGGAATTATATTGCTCATGAAATTGTGTATAATCATCCGGAAGCAATTGATGAAGAATTTGTAAATAAATATAATGTTTTTGCAACAGGTCCTATAGATACAGGTTATGGAATGAGATTGCCAGACCATAAGAAATTCTCAGAAAAAGAACTTGAAACCGTTCGTAAAGAAGCTAAAAAAGTAGTTTCTGAGATGGAAGGTGTTACTTTAAAATATCTCGATTATAATACAGGCGACGAAATTGTAATGAATAATAGAGCATCAGCTCTTAAACACTGGATTATTTCAAGAAAAGATTTTGAAAAAGCTCTTGAACCATATACATTAGACTTTGTGGCTAAACTTGCAAAAGGAGACCCTGATGAACCTATTGAGGAGTTTAAAGCAAAACTACAGTCATTAGCAGACCATTATATTGAAAAAGGAAGGAAAGTTGTTTCTTTCTGGACAATGGGTTTTAATCAGCATCAAAGAGGTTCTTGGGTAAATGAGCAATCATATATGGTACATTTTCTTCTTGGAAAACAAGCAAAACCGGGTAGTGGAGCATTTAGTTTAACAGGTCAACCTTCGGCATGTGGAACAGCTAGAGAAGTTGGTACTTTTGCTCACAGATTACCTGCGGATTTAGTTGTTAATAATCCTAAACATAGAGAGGTTTCAGAAAAAATTTGGAAACTTCCTAAAGGAACATTAAATCCAAAAGTTGGAGCTCATTTTACAAAAATACATCGAGATTTAGAAGATGGTAAAATTAAATTTGCATGGATACAGGTCAATAATCCTTATCAAAATTCTGCAAATGCAAATCATTGGATAAAAGCTGCACGAGAAATGGATAATTTTATTGTTTGTAGTGATCCATATCCGGGAATATCTGCAAAAGTTTCTGACCTCGTGCTTCCATCTGCAATGATTTATGAAAAGTGGGGAGCTTATGGTAATGCTGAAAGAAGAACACAACATTGGCGACAATCTGTAACTCCTGTGGGAGAGGCAATGTCAGATACTTGGCAAATAATGGAATTTGCCAAAAGATTTAAAATTCGTGAAGTTTGGGGAGCACAGCAAATACCCGGTTTAGAAGGAGGTCTGCCTGATGTTATTTCAGAAGCTCAAGAAATGGGATATAGCCCAAATGATACCTTATATGATGTATTGTTTGCAAATGAAAAAGCAAAATCATTTGCTTGGCCTGATCCAATTGGTGAAGGAGTTTTAAATTCTGAAGTAGAAGGAGATAAAAGAACGATTTTAGATGGAAGCGGGCAAGAATTTAAAGGATACAACTTTTTTGTACAAAAATATTTATGGGAAGAATATCGTGAATTTGGTTTAGGACATGGACATGACCTTGCAGATTTCGATACTTATCATAAAGTTAGAGGTTTAAAATGGCCTGTAGTTGATGGTAAGGAAACTCAATGGAGATTTAATTCAAAATATGATCCTTATGCAAGAAAAGCCGGTACCGGAGAATTTGCATTTTATGGAAAAGCTCTTAAAAATATGCCACAAGGAGATTTGAAAGGAGCAGATAAAACTAAAGGAAAATATGATTTAACAAATAAAGCAAAGATTTTCTTCCGTCCTTATATGGATCCTGTAGAAATGCCTGACAAAGAATATCCATTATGGATGGCAACAGGACGTGTCCTTGAACATTGGCATAGTGGAACAATGACAATGCGTGTACCTGAATTATACCGTGCAGTTCCTGAAGCACTTTGTTATATGAACCCTGATGATGCAAAAGCAAAGGGTTTAAAACAAGGCGATACTGTTTGGGTAGAAAGTCGTAGAGGTAGAGTAAAAACTCATGTTGAAACAAGAGGACGTAACAGACCTCCAAAAGGTTTAATATTTGTTCCTTGGTTTGATGAAAAAGTTTTCATTAACAAGGTTACTCTTGATGCAACATGCCCTATGTCGAAAGAACCTGATTATAAAAAATGTGCTGTTAAAGTTTATAAAGCATAAATAAATAATTGCATTGCACTTTTTTAAGTGCTTTGCAATATTAAAAGCTTATAAAATGTGTGAATACATTATATATCTATCGCACAATAAAATATGAAAGAAAATAAAATGGCAACAAGACGTGATGTTATAATAAAGTTAATGCAAGGAGCTGGATTTCTTGGTCTTGGAGGTTTAACTTGGGGAGCTTATATTGATGAAGCAAAAGCTGCCGATATTATTTTAAGACCACCGGGAGCAATTCCTGAAGATGACTTTATAAAAGCTTGTACAAAATGTGGTGCATGTGTAACAGCTTGTCCTTACGATACATTGAAACTTGCAGAACCAGGAGATGAAAAACCTGTGGGAACACCATTTTTTGAACCTCGTAAAATTGCTTGCGAAATGTGTCCTGATATTCCCTGTGTACCTGTTTGCCCTTCAGGAGCTTTAGATGTTGATTTAGTTTCTTCAATAAAAAAAGAAACTAATGAAAAAGTTCTTGATATAAATAAGGCAAAAATGGGTGCAACAATTATTGATGAGAAATCATGTATTGCATATTGGGGAATTCAATGTGATTTATGTTATAGAGCTTGTCCTTTAATGGATGAAGCAATAAAACTTGAATATGCAAGAAATGAAAGAACAGGGAAACATGCTTTTTTAAGACCTGTTGTTGATAATGATGTTTGCACAGGATGTGGTTTATGTGAGCATGCTTGTGTTACAGAGGTTGCAGCAATTAAAGTCTTGCCAACTAGTATTGTATTAGGAAAAGCAGGAGACCATTATATTAAAGGTTGGGATGCAACAGATGAAAAAAGGCTTAAAGGTGTTAAAGATGATAGAATTGATGCAGAAGATAGCAATAATAAGGCAATGGATTATTTAAATGGAGATTGGGAGGACTTAGTAGATGACTAAAATATTTAAAAATAATAAATATCTTATTTTAAGAA
>JAADEE010000071.1 GCA_013153575.1 Chlorobiota bacterium | reverse complement strand
TATCCCGATAGTACTTCATAAATACGACTTGTCTGTGAGCTAATTAATTGAAACTGAGAGCAAAGCTTATATCGAACTCACGTTAACAATAATTGGTTTCTGTTTTTTATAAAAAGGTAGTTGAATTTCAGCTACCTTTTTCTTTATTTAAAAATACTCAAATTTGATAGTTTTTGATTTCGTTTTTCCAAGAAAATAAATTCTAAAACTAAAATTATTAAAGCTAAAACTATTAAATACGGAAATAAATCAACATATTCTTCAATAGGACCTGAAAAATATTCAAATTTACCAGTATCAATACATTTTACTTTCGTTTTGTAGTAATGTGGTGCACCGTCATATGTTTTGTATGATATTTCGTAATAAACTTGGGTTCCATTTTCTATTGGTTCTTGTGTTGGGAATTTTAGTTCTGCAAATAGTGCAATAGCTTCTTTTAATCTATTGTTTATTTCTTCAACTACTTGTTCGTCAGATAACCCTTCAAGAAGGCCAAGAGGATCGTTTTCAACTCTTTTGTATGCTCTACAATCAAAATTACCATAGTAAGAAGATGCTCCATAATAGTATTCAGTATTTGGATATTGGCTCATGTATACATACAATGTTTCATGATTTGCAATATAATCTACAATTAATTGATAATCATCTTTACTTATAGTATAATTGATAGTAGGATCAAAAATCCATTTTTCCCCTGTATGAATAAATTGGCTTGTAACATCAATAGAATTTACCCATTCTGTGCCGTTAAACCTATAGCCTTCTGTTACCGGATATGTGCTTGAACCATTATAATACATATATGTAATAAGCACTTCATCTTTTTCAAAAGCATAAGGGTATAAAGATTTTAAGTAAGTAGGTAAATAATGTTCAGCTGGTTTTGATGCTGAAAAATTAAGATATGATCCGGTAATACCTACATTATTATAATCTTCTGCAGAGAAAAGATAAGAATGTTCAGGAACAACCCAAGCTCCATCAACAAAAGTAAATACGAATGTTGTATCAACAGCATCTTCATATGTGTCTCCATATTTACATTTAAAGTAGTTTATGTAATTTGTAGTTGTGTCAACTGTTAATAAGTATGCTTCAGGTCTGTATGAGTCTGAAAAACATGTATCAGAAACTCCAAAAATTTCAGTATAATCAATATCTTCAACATGTGTACTGTCATAATCATTAACTGCTAATTTATATTTTACATTTATCGCAGATGCACTGTCAAGAGCAATGAAATTATTTGCAATAAATGGAGGAATTAATTTAGCAGGAGAGCGTCTAGTTGAAAAGCTTTTAAAAGCATCTAAATCATTTGCAATAGTACTATCTTCATGAGTAGTTGCTTCTGCTAAAGCTAATTTTTTAATAGTTGTATAATCAGCATCAGTAAGTTCAAGATCGAATTTTTCACTATAAGGCTTTGTGTCATTTTTTATAGCCTCATATATATCTTCATTTGGGTCACAAGCAGTTAGGAATAACCCAATTATCATAGAGAATATTATATATTTTTTCATTTTATTATATTTAAAGGTTTAGAATCTTATTTTTAAAGCTAATGACCAAGTTCTTCCAAATCCGTAAAATACAGGTGATGTATCATAGTCATGTGTAGAACCATCAGTTGCATCGGCAATATATTCAGTATCAAATAAGTTGTTTACTTTTCCATAAAGTGAAGCATCTAATTTGCCAATATTAAATTTATATTTTAAGCTTAAGTCAGATAAAATATATGCAGGCATTTGCCAAGCATCAACGTCTGATGCAGTTGGACTAACTCTGTTATTAACATCAAAATAAGCATATAAATTATCATAATAGTTAACATCAAGACCTAAAGTAACTTTTGGTAATACTTCTGCATCAATACTAAGTGCAGCAGTTGTTTGTGCAGCATCTCCAACATGAACTCCACCTGTATATGCAGTAAAAGTATCCATTAATTGTTGGTCTTGATCGTAAGATTCTACAGTTACAGGGTTATCTCCCCAAACCCAATCTCCAATTGAAACCATTCCTTTTACTTTTATTTTTTTAGATGGTTTATATGTAAGTTCAACTTCAATTCCTTGATGAATTGCATCTAATCCTGTATAAATGTCAGTTCCTCCATCAATATTTGTTTTAGTCATTGCTTTGTCTTTCCATTCTGTGTGGTATAGAGCTATATTTCCTTTGAGTTTTTTACTTTTATATCCATAACCTAATTCTGCAGAAAATACACGTTCATTCTTTACATTTAAATTAAATTCATTTGTATATCCCATAAAAGTATATTTAAAATATGGGGCTCTAATAAAATAACCTCCATTTAAAAATATATTATGATTCATGTTTATATTATAGTTTGTTCCTCCTTTTGCACTATAGGCTAAGAAGTTTTGCCAGTCTGTTGTTTGTCCTTCTTCAGGAGTGTATTGGAAATAATCAGTTCTTCTGTATGAACTGTTTGAAACTGCACCTGAAATAAAAGCTGAAAAAGTTTCTTGAACATATTCGCCTTGTGCAAAAAGTCCTTCCCATAAAACTTCACCAACATTATAATAAGAAAATTTATCTCCTTCATGAAGTGGTGTGCTTGGATCTCGATTTATGTTTCTGTCATCTAAGAAATATTCCCCTCCAAATAGGTCGTCAATTTCTTGGTAATGATAACCTTTGTAGTATCTGCCATCAAGTCCTATTGTAAGATTAATATCGCTTACTTTAGTGTTTAAAGTAGAAAGAAGTCCGTACCAATCATGCGAATTGTTACTCATTGCAATAATTGCTTGTGAGCCTGTAAGAGATTCTTGGTTCATTTGCATAACAGCATCATAGTCTAAATGTCCGTCAGGAGTTAATTTTGTTTCATCAAAAGGCAATCCTGTATAACGGTCAAATAATAAAGTGTTTTTCTGATCTCCTGCAATTCTACGTCCACCACCTGAAGATTTAGAAGCATATAAAGCTGTAGATAAACTTGTAGTAGAGTTTATATGCCAGTTATGGTTCAATGATATTTGAGGTTTGTGATATTCATTGTAAGAATAACCACTTCCATAAACTTCTCCATTTATGTATCCATAATTAGAATTGAATTTTGTTCCATCAGGATTAGTCATATACTCACTTATAAGGTGTTGAGAACTTCTTTGATTGTGCCATTGTGGAGCACCAAAAGCTGTTAATGCTAATGTTTGATTATCTGTTAGACGTTTAGAAATATTTAAAAAATATGAATAACCTAAGAAGTTAGTTCCGTTAATATAACCATCTCCTGATGTTTTACTTCCACTAATTGTAGCTGACCACCCATTTTCAGTTAATCCTGTTGAAAGACTGAATGATACCTTATTATATCCATCATTACCTGTTGCAACAGATACTGAACCTCCTTTCTCTGCATCAGTAGTTTTAGTTATAATGTTTATAGTACCACCAACAGATGAAATAGCAAGTTTAGATGCTCCAAGACCTCTTTGTACTTGCATTAATCTTGTTACATCAGATAAACCAGCCCAGTTACTCCAATAAACTTTACCGGTTTCCATATCATTAACAGGAACTCCGTTAATTAAAACTCCAATGTTATTAGAGTCAAAACCTCTCATATTAATACGACTATCACCATAACCTCCACCTTTTTTAGTTGCATATACACTAGGTGTTGATTTTAAAATTTCAGGATATTCTTGATTTCCTAATTTTTCAGTTATAACTTCTGGTGTTATAGTTGAAAATGATACAGGGGTTTTTCTGTCTTGAGCAAATGATGCAACAACTAATATTTCTGCAATATCCTCATTCTCAGGAACAAGTTTGATATTTAAAACTGTACCTGTAATTTCAATTTCTTGAGTTTTCATTCCAACATAAGAAAAAACTAAAGTGTTAGCCCCATTAGGTACTTCAATTGAATATTTTCCATCTAAATCTGTAATTGCCCCTAAGTTTGTGTCTTTTACTAAAACAGTAACACCGGGTATGCCATCTTCAGAATCAGAACTTACAGTTCCTGTAATTGTTTTTTGTGCATAAGATTGATAAGACAAACTCGTAAGCACAATTAATAACAAAATTGTAAAAACTTTTTTCATCATATATTATTTAGTTTAAAATTTAATTTGTAAAAGTTATTTAATCGTGCAAATATAATAAATAAAATAACGATTACATTGGCTTTTAAAGTAATTGTTAAACATACTTTTTGTTGTGAATATATGTTCATAACTATGTGTAATTATTTTAAAATTTTTAAGATTATTTAATTTTTTTTTATAAATTGCAAGCAAAATTAAATTTATAAAAACTTAAAAATTGTTTGATTATGAGAAGCTTAAACAAAATTTTATTATTATTTATCTTTGTGTTATTTACAGGATTTGCTTATTCGCAAACTGAAGTTTCCGGAACAGTAAAGTCTGCAAATGACAAAGAACCTATTCCGGGTGTTACTGTTTTAGTAAAAGGAACAACGGAAGGTACTGTTACAGATTTGAATGGTAAATATAAAATAACTGTTCCTAAAGAATCGAATACACTTACTTTTTCATACATTGGATATGAAACAAAAGAAGTGGTTGTTTCCGGTAGTGTTATTGATGTAACATTAGAAACAAAAAGTTCTGAGTTAGATGAGATTGTTGTAGTTGGAGTTGCAGATATTGCAAAAGACAGACAAACTCCTGTTGCATCATCAACAATGATGGCATCTGAAATTCAAGAAAGAATCGGAACAAAAGAATTACCTGAGGTATTAAATTACACTCCAAGTATTTATGCAACTAAACAAGGTGGAGGTTTTGGTGATGCTCGTATTAATGTTCGTGGTTTTGACCAAAGAAACACTGCTGTTATGATTAACGGTATGCCTGTTAATGACATGGAGAATGGTTGGGTTTATTGGAGTAACTGGGCAGGTTTAACAGATGTTACATCTGCAATGCAAGTACAAAGAGGACTTGGTTCTTCAAAATTAGCAATTTCATCTGTTGGTGGTACTATTAACGTATTAACAAATTCTGCTGATAAAAAACAAGGTGGTGCTATTGCTGCAACATATGGTAATGATAATTATATGAAATATTCTGTTGCATATAATACAGGACTTATGGATAATGGTTTTTCTGCATCATTTTTATTTAGTGGTTTTAGTGGAGATGGTTATGTTGATGCAACTGAAGGGCAAGGTAATACTTGGTTTGTAAGTACTGGTTATAAAATTAATGATAAACATAATTTAATGTTTACTGCAACTGGAGCACCTC
>JAADEE010000104.1 GCA_013153575.1 Chlorobiota bacterium | reverse complement strand
AACTTGAAGCCCAAAGATTAGAAGACGAAAGACAAAAAGAAATAGCAAAACAAAAAGAAGAAGCTGAAAAGAATTTTATTAAAACGAAGGTTGAAAAATTAACAGGTCCTACGATAATTGGTAAAATTAAAATTGAAGAGAAAAAGAAAAAGGACGATAAAGATACCAAAAAACATCCTAATGTTGAAAACAGAAGAAAAAAACGTAGGAAAAGAATTAGAAAACCTGTAAATCCTAATGCTGTTGCAGATAAAGCAACAAATAAAGGAGGAAAACGACCTAATAAATACAAAAAGAAAGAAGAAGTTAGCGAAGTTGATGTTCAAAAACAAGTAAGAGACACACTTGCAAAACTTACAAATAAAGGAAAGAAAACATCTGTAAAACACAGAAGAAAGAAAAGAGAAGAAGTTCAACAACAAATTCAACAAGATATTGAACTTCAAGAAAAAGAAAAATCAATACTTAAAGTTACTGAATTTATTTCAGCTAACGAGTTAGCAAAGTTGATGGATGTTAGTGTAAATGAGATAATCGCTACAAGTTTTGATTTGGGTAAAATGGTAACTATAAATTCAAGATTAGACGCTGAAATTATAGGAATTATTGCAGAAGAATATGGATTTGAAGTACAATTCATTTCAGCAACAGAAGTTGAAAATCTTGATACATATGTTGATAAAGAAGAAGAATTAGTTCCTCGTCCTCCTATCATCACAGTAATGGGGCATGTTGATCATGGGAAGACCTCACTACTAGATTACATAAGAAAAACAAATGTAATTGCAGGTGAAGCAGGAGGTATAACTCAACATATTGGAGCTTATAGTGTTGAAATGAAAGATGGAAGAAGAGTAACTTTCCTTGATACACCCGGTCATGAGGCTTTTACCGCAATGCGTGCAAGAGGAGCACAAGTAACAGATATAGCAATTATTATTGTTGCTGCCGATGACAGAATTATGCCTCAAACAGAAGAAGCAATTAGTCATGCAAAAGCAGCAGGAGTTCCTATTGTGTTTGCAATAAATAAAATTGATAAACCCGGTGCTGACCCTGAAAGAGTTAAACAAGAGCTTGCAGAAAGAAACTTGCTTGTTGAAGAATGGGGTGGAGAATATCAATCAACCGATATTTCTGCCAAAAAAGGAACTAATGTTGATGAACTGTTAGAAGATGTACTTCTTGCAGCTGATATGTTAGAACTTAAAGCAAATCCTAACAGACCTGCAAAAGGTTCTGTAATAGAATCAGAGTTAGATAAAGGAAGAGGATATGTTTCAACAATTCTTGTACAAACAGGAACTTTAAGAGTTGGAGATATAATTTTAGCCGGTGAATATTCCGGTAAAATTAAAGCAATGTTCGATGAAAGAGGAAATAGGGTTAAAGAAGCCGGACCTTCAACACCTGTACAAGTTTTAGGATTAGGAGGTGCTCCATCTGCAGGAGAAAACTTCTTTGTTATGAAAAATGAAAAAGAAGCTCGTGAAATTGCAGATAAAAATAAACGAATTCAAAGAGAGCAAACACTTCGTACTCATAAACATATCACACTTGATGAAATCGGACGTAGGTTGCAATTAGGAAACTTCCAAGAAATAAACATAATAATAAAAGGAGACGTTATTGGCTCTGTTGAGGCAATTGCAGATTCTCTTGTTAAATTAGGAAATGAAGAAATTCAAGTTAAAGTAATTCATAAAGGAGTAGGGCAAATTTCAGAGGCTGATGTTATGTTAGCAGCTGCATCCGATGCAATTATTGTAGGTTTCCAAGTTAGACCATCATTAGCAGCTAAAAAACTTGCTGAAAAAGAGGAAATTGACATAAGACTTTATTCAATTATATATCAGGCAATTGAAGAAATGAAAGATGCAATGGAAGGTATGCTTTCACCTGAAATTAGAGAAGAAATTACTGCAACTGTTGAAATACGTGAAGTATTTAAAGTTTCAAAAGTTGGTAAAGTTGCAGGATGTTTTGTTCTTGACGGAAAAATTAGTCGTGATAATAAAATTAGAATTATTAGAGATGGTATTGTAAAATATCAAGGAGACTTAGGTTCATTAAAACGATTTAAAGACGATGTAAAAGAGGTTGTTGCAGGACAAGAGTGCGGACTTAATGTTGAAAACTATAATGATATTAAAGTTGGAGATATTATTGAAGCATATAGAGAAACTGAAATAGCTCGTAAACTTTAAAATTATAAAAAATATTTATTTAAGAAGCTCTGTTTTATGCAGGGCTTTTTTTATTACTTTTGTACTTAATTACTACAAATAAAAAGAAAATAAATGGCAAATAAACCATCAATTCCAAAAGGAACAAGAGATTTTTCTCCGGAAATATTAGCAAAAAGAAATTATATTTTTGATACAATTAAAGATGTATTTAAAAAATTCTCATATAAGCAATTAGAAACTCCTGCAATGGAAAACCTTTCAACTTTAACAGGAAAATATGGTGAAGAAGGAGATAAATTGCTTTTTAAAATATTAAATTCAGGAGATTTTCTTAAAAAAGTTTCCGATGAAGAATTACAAAAAAGAAATACTGTAAAACTTATAAATAAGGTTTCTGAAAAAGGTTTGCGTTACGATTTAACCGTACCTTTTGCCAGATACGTTGTGCAACACCAAAATGAAATTACATTTCCTTTTAAAAGATTTCAAATTCAACCTGTTTGGAGAGCAGATCGCCCACAAAAAGGAAGATATCGCGAGTTTTATCAATGTGATGCTGATATTGTAGGAAGTAATTCGTTAATCAATGAACTTGAAATTGTTCAAATGATTGATGAAGTTTTTACCAAGTTAAATTTAAAGGTTACAATAAAAATTAATAACAGAAAACTTCTTGCAGGAATTGCCGAAAGAATTGGTTATCCTGAAAAATTAATTGATATAACAGTTGCCATTGATAAAATGGATAAAATAGGTCTTGAAAAGGTTTATGAAGAGCTTAAACTTGTTGGAATTTCTGAAGATGCAATTCAACTTCTTGAACCTATTTTAAACCTTGGAGGAAGTTTTAAAGATCAATTACAATGTCTTGAAAGGTTTATTGGTGAAACAGAAACAGGTGTTGAAGGAATTGTTGAAATTGAAAAATTGTTTTCATATTTAGATATGTTTAAGTTCAATAATAACATTCAACTTGATTTAACTTTGGCAAGAGGTTTAAATTATTACACAGGTGCAATTTTTGAGGTTGTATCGGATGAAATGCAAATGGGAAGTATTTGCGGAGGTGGCAGATATGATGATTTAACGGGCATATTTGGTCTTAAAGATGTTTCAGGAGTTGGAATATCTTTTGGTGCAGACAGAATTTATGATGTAATTGAAAACTTAAATCGCTTTCCGTCAGATACACGAGCAGGAGCAAAAGTTATGTTTGTAAATTTTGGTGAGAAAGAAGAAAAATATTGTTTACCTATGCTTCAAAAATTAAGAGCAAATGGAATTAATGCCGAAATCTTCCCTGATGCAAGTAAAATGAAAAAGCAAATGAAATATGCAAACAGCAATAAAATTCCTTATGTTGTGCTTGCAGGAGATAATGAAATAGCTGAAAATAAGTTTACACTTAAAAATATGCAATCAGGCGAACAACAGTTGCTTACTGCTGATGAAATGATTGATGCTTTATTGTAATGTTAGAAAAACTTACCCTGTAAGAGTTTTTTTTACCTTACAGCGTTTTTAAGTTATTATATTAAAATTAAGGTGTATGAAAAATTTAATAAAAGTATTAACATTCCTATTTGTTTTATTCATTTTTGCATGTAATAATTCTGAAAATGAAGTAATAGTTTACACAACAGTTGATCAAATTTTTTCAGAACCTATTTTAAAGGATTTTGAAAAAGAAACAGGCATAAAAGTAAAAGCTGTTTATGATACCGAAGAAACAAAATCAACAGGAGTTTTAAATAGAATTATTGCAGAAAAAGATAATCCTCAATGTGATGTATTTTGGAGTGGCGATCCTGTAAGAACAATTGTTCTGAAAAATAAAGGAATAACATTACCTTATAATTCAAAAGTTGCAGAAGATATTAATCCTGCATTTAAAGACCCTGAAAATCACTGGACAGGTTTTTCAGCAAGAGCAAGAGTGCTTATTTACAATAAGAATTTGCTTACAGATACTCTTGTTCCAGAATCAATATTTGATTTAACTAATGAAAACTTAAAAGGCAAAATTGCAATTGCAAATCCGCTTTTTGGAACAACAACTTTTCATATTTCAGCATTATTTACAGTGCTTGGAGATGAAAAAACAAAACAATTTCTTAATGATTTAAAAAATAATGAACTTGTAATTGCAACAAGTAACGGAGATGTAAAAAAACGAGTTTTAAACGGTGAACTTGCTTGCGGACTAACAGATACAGATGATGCTTTTGAAGCAATGAAAGAAAGTAATGATGTAGGAATTGTTTTTCTTGACCAAAATGGAATAGGAAGTTTAATTATGCCGAATACTGTGAATTTAATTAAAGGTTCAAAGCATCAAGAAAATGCAAAAAAAATATTTGACTATCTTTTAAGCAGGAAAACCGAAGAAAAACTTGCAATATCTTGTACTCAAATGCCTTTACACAAAGGAGTTAAAGTGCCAAAAGAAATTCCTTCTTTGGATAATATTGTTCCTATGAAAATTGATTATGATAAAACTTCTAAAAAATTGGAAGAAATTCAAGAATATTTGAAGGTTTGGGTTGAAAATAATTAACAATTTTACAATTAACAATGTACAATTAATAATGTGCAAAATTGATTAATTGTTCATTGAAATACGAAATATGAAAGAGAATATTTTAAAAGATAAGAGTTATTTGTTTTCTGTAAGAATTGTTAATCTATCTCAGTTTTTAGTTAAAGAAAAGAAGGAATTCGTTTTGAGTAAGCAAATACTTCGTTCGGGTACATCTGTTGGCGCAAATATTAGAGAGGCAGAATATGGGCAAAGTAAGGCTGACTTTATTCATAAATTAAGTATATCTTTAAAAGAAGCAAACGAAACAGAATATTGGCTTGATTTATTGTTTGATACTAACTATTTAGAAGATAAATTATATAATAGTTTGAAAAATGATATTAAGGAATTATTGCGGTTATTAATTTCAATTATTAAAAAATCTAAGAGTAATCTAAGAAAGTAATGAACAATTAACAACTTGAAATAATAAATACAATATATGCTGAATTAACTGTAAATTATTCATTATTAATTGTACATTGTAATATGAAGA
>JAADEE010000027.1 GCA_013153575.1 Chlorobiota bacterium | reverse complement strand
TATTAAATTTTTAGTTTTAATTTTATCTTTCGGGATGTAAACAATCATTTTTGGTTCAGTTTTTTCTCCACTTTCAATATGTAAATCATCTCCAAAGAATTTTAATTCTCCGTCAATATTAACTAATTTTACTGTTAAATCCATTGCTTTATGTGTTTTGTTTAGGATTCTAACATTGTAAATGTTACTTATTGCAGTATCACCTTGTTCTTGGTACATGAAATTTTTATCTCTTAGGATATTTGTTTCAATATCCGGTCTTGTTAAGAGTAATGTTGTAAGGAACATTACAATTATAACTAAAACAACAGAATATGCAATGTTTCTTGGTGTAAGTTTAAGTTTTTGCCCGTTTTTTATTCCGTTTTCTGATGCAAATCTTATAAGTCCTTTAGGTTTTCCTATTCTTGTCATAGTTGCATTACAGGCATCAATACAAGCTGTACAATTAACACATTCAAGTTGAGTTCCGTTTCTTATGTCAATTCCTGTCGGGCAGACTTGTACACATTGTTTACAGTCTATACAATCTCCAAGTTTTTCTTGGGTTTCTTTATTACCTTTTTTTGCAACACCTCTTGGTTCACCTCTTAAATAATCGTATGATACAATTATTGAGTTAGAATCTAAAAGTACTCCTTGTAATCTTCCATATGGACACATAATTGTGCAAACTTGTTCTCTAAACCATGCGTATATGAAATAAAAAACTGAAGTAAATACTAATAATGCTATGAAACCTGTTGTATGTTCAGGGAATGGGTGTGTTACAAATTGAATTACTGTTTCAACTCCTAAAATAAATGATAGCAAAGCTAAAACAATGGCAAATGATATTAACCAAAATATAGTATGTTTAAGTGTACGTTTAAATATTTTGTTAAGATTCCATTTTTGAGCTTTTAATTTTTTTTGTTGTGTAGGATTTCCATCTATTAGCCATTCAATTTTTCTAAAAACAAGTTCTAAGAAAATTGTTTGAGGGCATGCCCATCCGCAAAATAACCTTCCGTAAACAACTGTAAATAAGATTATAAACAGTATTGTGGAAAGCATCATTAAATAAAATAAGAATGAATCTTGTGGCCAAAATATAACTCCAAAAATTATAAATTTGCGTTCAATTACATTAAATAGCATTAATGGTTCTCCATTTACTTTAATAAATGGAACTATAAATAAAAATGCTAATAGTGAATAACCAAAGATTTGTCTGTAATTATATAATTTACCTTTTGGTTTCTTTGCAAAAATCCATAAACGTTTTCCTTCTTCATCAATTGTTGCAAGTTTATCTCTGTATGTAACTTCTTTATTGCCGTCAAGTTTCATCTTTTTATTTTTATATTGTGATTTAAATCACGCAAAAAAGTGATTTTTATTGAAATGTTTTGTTGTTATTCAAAAAAACTACAACCAATATATAATCAGTTGCAGTTTTTTTATTACAAAATATTAAATTAAGGAACTATAATTTTTTTAAAACATAACTTGATACTTTAAGTATATCTTCATCTCCAAGAGATTTGAATGATGTCATTCCTTTATCCGTACCATTTTTAATTACTCCAAATACATCTTTTATTTCACTTCCATATATCCAGTCTGCATCTTTTAAGTTTGGACCAATACCTCCTTGTCCGGCATCTCCATGGCATGCAACACAAGATTTTTTATAAATTTCAGAACCTCTGTTTAAATCTTCTTCAGCAGTTAAAATGTTAATAGTTTCTTCGTCCATTGCTGTAACTTTGTATTTTTCTGCAGCTTCTTCAAGTTCGTGAGCGTAGTCTGCTTCTTGTAATCGTCCCATATCAAACCAATGAAACCATGCAAGATACCAAACCGACCATATTACAGTAAAATAAAATAGCCACATTAACCATGGTGGTGGTGGGTTGTCTAATTCTTTAATACCATCATAGTCATGGTCAATCATTAATTTTTTATCAAATTTTTCGTTATATTCAGTATAAACTTCTTTTGGGTCAGTATTTTTGTTTTCCATTTTTTTTTATTTTTTAAAATGAATTTAATCTTTGTTTGAGTGTTTATCATCTGATATTGCTCCATCGTTAAGAGGCATTGCTTCCCATTCTTCTATATCTTTTTTCTTAAAAGTTATAGCCATATAAACTATAAAAAGAAATATTAATGTAAATAGCACTACAGAGATTTTAGGCCATATTGTTGCCCAATCATATTCACTCAAAAATTTTAATTTTTCTCCTAACATAATTATAAATTAATGTTTCAAAGGGAATTATTCCCTTGAAACATATTTGTTATTTATTTAATTTCATCACCTTCAGGATCTTTTCCGTTTGCAGGGTTAGTTCCTATGAGTGAAGATGTGTATGCAACAAGATTTGCTAGTTCAGTTTCTGTAAACTTTTTATATGGAGGCATAATTCCTGCACCATTACTAATTACATTTTTGATTGCTTCGTTTGTTGCTCCATGGATTGTAAATTTATCACCTAAGTTAGGTCCCATTCCGCCTTCGCCTTTTTGTCCATGACATGCTGCACAATTTGATGAGAAAATGGTTGCTCCTGCATCTAAACTTACTTCTCCATTATTATTTTCTACAACTTCATTTTTAGGTTCATTTGCTTTTTTTTCTGCAAGTTTTGCTAATGAAATATCTTTTCCTAATTTATGAAGGTAGGCAATCATTGCAATAATTTCTTTATCCCAAGTTATGTCTTTACCCATATCTTGAAGTTCTTTTGCAATTTCTTCTGCTTGTGATTTATAAGCTTCTTCAACTTTATTAATATCAACTTCTCCGTTTTCATTAACATAATTATAGTCAGGTTCAGCACCATCATAAGGAACGCCAAGAGTTATCATAACCTCAATTTTACGTTTTAAGTCACTTCTGTCTAAAACGTTTTCGTAAAACCAAGGATATGCAGGCATTATTGATTTTTCAAATGTTTTTTGAGGGTTTAAGAAATGTTCGTAATGCCAAATTGCAGGTCTGAACATTGTTCCACCTCTGTAACCGGAACGAGCCAAATCCGGACCTGTTCTTTTTGAACCCCATTGATATGGGTGGTCATACACAAATTCACCTTGTTTTGAATATTCACCATATCTTTCTGTTTCAGAACGGAATGGTCTTACAACTTGTGAGTGACAAGTGTAACATCCTTCTCTAATATAAATATCTCTACCTTCTAATTCTAAAGGAGTATAAGGTTTTACAGCTTCAATAGTTGGTATATTTGATTTAACAGTTATCATAGGAATAATTTCAACTAAACCTCCGATAATAATTGCAATTAATACCCATACAGTAAAATGAACAGCTTTTCTTTCAATCCATCTATGAGGAGTTTCTCCGGCAATACGTTTTTTTGCAACTTTTTCTCTTGGTGGGGCATATGCTTCTTCATTGTTTATTATATGACCAGATTTTACAGTTTTAACTATATTAGGTATCATCATAACAGCTCCTGCAAAATAGAATAAGCCTCCAAGTGTACGTGTAATATACATAGGCATAATTTGGGTAACAGTATCTAAGAAATCAGGATAAGCTAAGAAACCTGAATCTGTAAATTCTTTCCACATTAAAGTTTGTGTAAATGCAGCCCAATAAAGTGGTACTGAGTATAATAACATTCCAAATGTTCCAATCCAAAAGTGCATATTTGCAGCTTTTTCAGAATGAAGTTTTGTGTTAAAAAGTCTAGGAATTAGCCAATATAACATTCCAAATGTCATAAATCCATTCCATCCCATACCTCCAATGTGTACGTGAGCAATAGTCCAATCTGTAAAATGGCTTAAAGCATTTACAGTTTTAAGGGAAAGCATAGGTCCTTCAAAAGTTGACATACCATAAGCAGTTACACCAACAACAAAGAATTTAAGTATTGCACTATCTCTAACTCTGTCCCATGCACCTCTTAATGTAAGAAGTCCGTTCATCATACCTCCCCAAGAAGGTGCGAGTAACATAATTGAGAAAATAACTCCGAGTGTTTGTGCCCAATCTGGTAATGCTTGATATAATAAATGGTGAGGTCCTGCCCACATATATATAAAAATTAATGACCAAAAGTGAACAATTGAAAGTCTGTATGAGTAAACAGGTCTGTTTGCAGCTTTGGGTAAGAAATAATACATTATTCCTAAGAATGGTGTTGTTAAGAAAAATGCAACAGCATTGTGCCCATACCACCATTGCACAACAGCATCTTGTACACCGGCATAAACTGTATAGCTTTTAAACATACTAACAGGAATTTCAATAGAGTTTCCTATATGTAGTACAGCAACAGCAACAAAACTTGCAAGAAAAAACCAAATTGCAACATAAATGTGTTGAACACGTCTTTTAATAAGTGTTCCTATCATATTCCAACCAAATGAAACCCAAACAATTGCAATTAGTATGTCAATAGGCCATTCTAATTCGGCATATTCTTTACTTGTTGTAATACCCGATAAAAGTGTAATTGCAGCAAGAAGAATTATTATTTGCCAACCCCAAAAATTAACTTTGCTAAGAGTGTCACTAAACATTCTTGTTTTTAATAGGCGTTGCATTGAATAATATGCTCCTGTAAAAATTGCATTACCGGTAAATGCAAATATAATTGCATTTGTGTGTAAAGGTCGGACTCTTCCAAATGTGGTAAAAGAAAGCCCAAAATTTAAAGAGGGAAAAGCAATTTGTGCAGCAGCTAATAAACCGACCAGCATACCTACAATTCCCCAAAAAAGAGTTGCATAAGCAAATAGCTTTACAATCTTATTGTCATAGTAGAATTTTTCTTGTGTCATACTAATTTAGTTTAATTGGTTTCAGAATTTATTTTAGTTGTATTTGTTTCTTCTGTGTTTTTTTCAATTTCATTGTCATCAAATAATATTCTTATTGCAGGAGTATGGCCATCATCATATTGCCCATCTTTAACTGACCAGATATATAAAAATAAAAAGATTAATGCAACAATAAGACTTAATCCTATTAATATGAATAATACAACCATAAGAATTTTTATTTTAGGTTACAAATTTAAAAAAAAATAATAAAGTATATAAATATATTCTAGTCTTTTTTTGTTGTTGGTGTTATTTTGTAATTATAATATTTGTTTTAATATGTAAATTTATTTCATTGCTGATTAATGTTTATATAAAAATAAAACCACAGAAAGAAAAACTTCCTGTGGTTTTAAAAACCTATTATTAAAAAGGATTAATTGTTTTTTAGAATTTAACAGAAAAACCTATTCCTAATATTTCT
>JAADEE010000257.1 GCA_013153575.1 Chlorobiota bacterium | reverse complement strand
TACCACTCAGTATCACTTCCGGATAATATCCCACTTCCTGAGCTTTATACGTCAAATAATACGGATCAACTCCTATACAGTGCCCTCCAACAAGTCCCGGTGTAAATTTTAAGAAATTCCATTTAGTCCCTGCGGCTTCAAGTACTTCTTTTGTATCTATTCCCAATTTATCAAATATTAAAGCCAATTCGTTCATAAATGAAATATTAAGATCCCTTTGCGTATTTTCTATTACTTTTGACGCTTCGGCCACCTTTATACTCGGAGCAAGATGAGTTCCTGCTTCTATAATACTTGCATAAAGTTCATCTATTTCTTTCGCAATCTGAGGTGTACTTCCGGATGTAACTTTCAATATTTTTTTCACCGTATGTTTCTTATCTCCAGGATTTATTCTCTCTGGAGAATACCCCACAAAAAAATCTTTATTAAACACAAGACCTGAAACTTTTTCAAGTATTGGTACACATACTTCTTCCGTACATCCGGGATATACTGTGGATTCATATATTACTGTATCACCTTTTTTAAGAGTTTTCCCTACAGCTTCACTGGCTTTTTGTAAAGGTGTCAAGTTTGGATTTTTATGTTTGTCTATTGGTGTCGGAACAGTGATTATATATACATTAGCGTCTTTTATTTCTTCAATTTTACTTGTAAATTTAATTCCTCTATTTAATGCCTCTTTTAATTCCTCATCACTTACTTCTAATGTTCTGTCATACCCTTTATTTAGCTCTTCTATCCTCCAATCCGCTATATCATATCCAATTACCGAATATTTTTCACTAAATGCCACCGCTAAAGGTAAGCCTACATATCCTAACCCTACAATACTGACTATCTTATTCATTTTCTTTTTTTCCTTTAACAAAGTCAATAAAAAAAACTAAAAATATCGCTAGAATAAAGCTCGTAATAAATGCAACTATAACTATTAAAGCCCTTTTAGGTTTGACTTTATCTTTCGGATCAGGAATATACGGATCGGTAATTACTTTCACTTTATAATATTTACTGGTATTAATATACACTTTTTGTTTAATAAGAGAACTTATTAATTTAGCCAATTCTGACTTGAGTTCAATATTATTCGTAGTTTGAAGTTCTTTTTGATATTTTTCAATTTGAGAATTAATATCCTGCAAGTTTTTATTTACCAAGTATTTTGTGGCATCTTCTAAAAATTTATTTAACACATCATATGCAAATTTTCTGTTTGCATGTATATAACTGACAGTAATAAGACCAGTGTTTTTATCAGTAGTTATATTGAAACTTTTCACAAAAGGTTTATAAATATCATTAAAAAAATTAATTTCTTTTTTATCTTTGTTTTCATGAAAATATTTATATATTCCATCATAATTTAATGCAAAAATATAATCTTTTTCCAAATTACCGCTTAAAAGCAGTTCATCATAACCGTTTCTTTGAATAAAGTTTTTCATAAAAGGATAATCATTAAGTAAATTTTGAAAAGCCACATCGGGCGTAACACCGCTTCCACCGCCAATATTTACTCCCGCCATTGAAGCCAAGGCTCCTAAACCTCCGAGGTTAAGTCCTTTTTGCTGTTCCTGAGGCGCCAATACCGTATAAACCTTATATTGATTAGGCTGACTCAATACATAAACCACACTCAGCACTGTTACAAAAAAAACAAAAACTGCGACAAATATTTTATGTTTCCAAATAACACTGAATAATTCTTTTAAATCTATTTCATCATCCTCAATACAAACCTGAGGGTTGATATTACTAAAATCCAATCTTTTACTTTCCATTAAAACGCCCCTACTGTTTTTAAACTTGCAGCTGTAATCGCCAATTGATACAATATTGAACTTACATCTCTTGCTATACTATACCAGGTTGATGTTTTAATATTAATAGGTACTGTAATCGCATCTCCGGGTTTAATTTTTATATCGTCATCAAACCATGTACCAAATTCCCCTTTTTGCGTAAACCCGTTCGCATGTACAACGAAATAAACATCGTCTGCCAGTGTTGTCCTGCCTCCGGCTTGTTTAATATATTTAAGAGAGCTATCAGTTGTATATACAAATGCTGTTGGTGTTAAAACTTCCCCCATTACGATTACACTATCTTTTTTACTAGGAATATATAATGTGTCATTGTTTTCCAAAGTAATATTATAAGGTGATTTTGCAAATTCAGTTAAATTATATTCAAGCTTAATTGCAACCCTACCTATAGGTTTTAATTTTTCAGCCTGTTGTGCAACATTATCAATAGCTTCCATCAAATTTTTAGCATCCATGCTCTGTTCACCCGCACCTTTAGCACTTGCAGAGATTATAGCTATTTTCTTTTTAAGCTTGTAAATCATGCTTTTCAATCTTTGTTCCTGCATTTTTCTGACACTTTCTCTTGTAAAAACAGTACCGTATAAATAAGCTTGTTCCGTAAAACCTCCTGCTCTTTTTATAACATCTGCAAGCCTATCTCCTGTTTTAATCACATATACACCTGGATATTTCACCTCACCCTTAATTGTAACCGTTTTTCTTTCATTCCAATTAGGTATTCCTTTAATAGAAATCTCATCATAAGGCATTAATTTAAAATTGAGATCTTTTATAGAAAGTTTTTTGACAATTCTTATCCTTTTGTCGTTTACAACCTTATACCTGACTAATTCAATATAATTTTTATCAGCTTTGTCTTTCAACCATCCCGCCATTATCAAGGCATCTTTTAATGTCATTTCTTTTGCATATTTAAATATTCCCGGTTTATTTACTTCCCCGTAAACAGTAACAGGCTTAAGCGGATTAAAACTGTAATAATCAAACAATGTTATTTCATCATAAGGCTGAAGCAGATATTTTGGGTTTTTATCAAAATCAATATATGTTAAATGAGGTCTAAATTTATTATCATATCTTATTATCTGAACTTTTGACTTGTCAAACTGTTCATAGACTCCTGCGTTATTAATCGCATCTTGTAAAGTTTCTCCTTCAAACCATCTGTACTTTCCTGGATTTTTAACAACATTACCGTTTACTTTCACGTATTCTTCGGGCAATATTTCATACTTATTAAAAATAAACACTTCATCTTTTTTTGTCAATAAAACATTTCCAGGTTTTTTTAAATTAAAAGAGATAATTCTCCCGTTATATCTTTTAATCACTCCATAGTTAAAACATGTATCTTTTAAAAATGTTAGTTTTCTTAAAAGTGAAGACAGCATCTTATCTTTAGGAATATCATAACTTCCTGGTTTTTCTATATTCCCAAACACTTCTACATAACTCTGATTGAGCTCACTTATTTTATATACATAGATCTGGTCCCCGTCTCTAAACTTGACCTTGTCTTCTAAATTTTTAAACAGAACCTTTACATAAGCATTATTTACAAATCTTTTAATTTTAATAGATTTATTTGAAGCATTCGGCAATAATCCTCCGGAAAAATTTATTAAATCTTTTAAAGTTTCACCCTGTTTCATTTCATATATTGCTGGTGTTGCCACAGCACCTCTTAAATTCACCAAAATCCTCGCTTTTGGTACATAAATTATATCTCCGTTTCTCAACAGCGTAGTGTCGACAAGCTTACCGTCTTTGATAAGTTTGTAAAAGTCTATAATTTTAAAAACTTTATCCCCCCTCTTTAAATAAACACTTCTCATACTTCCAAGTTTTCCAAACCCGTTTGCTTCAATTAATAAATCTTTAATTGTCGAAAGAGAATTTAAATTATAAATACCAGGAGCTTTGACATATCCTGTTAGCGCAACCTGAATAAAAGAATTTACTTTTACTTCCACAACTATTTTAGAATTTGGATAAGTAGGTTTAAGTTTTTGTTTAATTAAATCTTTTACCTCGCTTACACTTAGTCCTGCAATATAAACAGGACCAATAACAGGCAAGGTTATATTACCGTTATTATCTACTCTTAATGACAACATCCTATCATTACCTCCAAATATCTGCACATCAATTATATCTCCGACATTTACCTGATAATATTCAGGAACAGCCATATTCGTTGTATTTAAACTGTTCTTATTATAAAAAAATTTATCTCCGAATCTTTGAAGTTTTACATTTTTAATCTTCTGCTGTTTTGACTGTATTAACTGAATTAGTCTATTTTCGGGAAGATATACTAAAGGAGATTGTCTGTTAAAAGTCAAATTTTTTTCTTTATCATTCTGTTCAATATTATGTATGTCATTATGTTCAGGTAAAATAATCTCGTTTTGAATACTTAATTTTGAATTTGTTTTTTCATCCTTTTTGTCTACAGCTAAATTAACTTTTTTAAGCACCTCTTCTTTCGTCAGACCGTTTTCCTTCATAACTGCCTGTGCCTGCGGTGTGTTCAACAATGCCGGATTCTGCTTAATCTCCTGGATTGCCACCTGTTTGTCCAAAGCATACAAACAACTAAATATAAATAAAAATAAGAATAAAACTTTTTTCATCCTCTCCCTTTTTTATTAAAATTTTACCCAATAAACATTAAACATCCAACCCATTTGATATAATATTAAAAATAAAATTGGAGAAAAAATGTTAATTCTTGGGGAAAAATATAAATTTATTCCATTAGAAATAAAAAAACTTAAAAAGTATAAATTAACATATATCAAAGAACAAAAAACAACGGACCTCATACAAGCAATTGATCAACAAATAAAGAAAGAAAAATATAAACTAATAATACTAAACACAACAAAAAAACCGTCAAGTGAATTAATCGAATACTTAACCTCCCTCGAATTACAAGGCATCAAATTTTTAACGCTTGAGCATTTTATGGAAAAATATCTTGGCAAAATATATATTCCAAAAGATATTGACAAGCTAAGTTTTTTAGATGAAATAAAACCTTATTCTTCTTTTCATTACGTCTTAAAAAGAGCAATAGATTATGTTATTGCAATGCCTCTTGGAATTTTGACAACCCCTATAATGCTTTATGCTGCATACAGAATAAAAAAAGAATCTCCTAATGGCCCTATAATTTTTAAACAAAAAAGAATAGGTTTAAATGGTAAAGAATTCGTCTGTTATAAATTCCGCAGTATGATACCAGATGCAGAGAAAGAAAAACCCCAATTTGCAAGTAAAGACGACCCAAGAGTATTTAAATGGGGAGCATTTATGAGAAAAACAAGGATTGATGAGCTTCCTCAACTTTGGAATGTAATAAAAGGCGATATGCATATGATCGGTCCAAGACCTGAGAGAAAATACTGGATTGATATATTTGAAAAAAATATTCCA
>JAADEE010000181.1 GCA_013153575.1 Chlorobiota bacterium | reverse complement strand
ACTATCTATTTCATAATTAAAATTAATAAAATTAAATAAAGGAGTATTAAGCAAATTTATTTCACTTTCTTTAATTTTTAACTTCAACTTATTTTCTGTTAAGGTATCACCAACTTTAAAAGTAAGCTCATGAATAATTACAGCATCTTTTGTTTTATAGTTTCCTGAAATTTTAATTGAAGAAATAGTAATATTTTCTTGTGCAAATACTTCTATTTTAATTAATAAAAAAAGTATTGCTATAAAGACAAGTAACTTTGTATTTTCAGAAAATTTCAAATGAAAAGTTTAATTAAAAATTTTACTTTTAGAAAGTCCAATTTTATTTAAGAAATATGAAATTGAAACTCCAATAACTCCTAAACCATATTTTGCACTTCTTTTTAAATTTATTGAAGATGCTTCTTCAAAATATTTTGTAGGACAGGTTATTTCTGCAATTTCAAAACCTTTATAAAAAATTTGAGCAAGCATTTGATTATCAAAAATAAAATCATCAGAATTAATATTATAATTTATACTTTCAAGAACTTCTTTTGAGAAAGCTCTGTAACCTGTATGATATTCCGATAATTTCTGACGCATCAATATATTCTGAAATAAAGTTAAAAACCTATTTGCAACATATTTATACCAAGGCATTCCACCTTTTATTGCACCTCTTCCTAAAATACGCGAACCTATTACAACAGGATAAACTCCATTTGCAATCATATATGACATAGAATGAATTAGCATCGGAGTATATTGATAATCAGGGTGTAACATTATAACAATATCAGCACCAAGTTCTAATGCCTTATTATAACACGACTTTTGATTTGCTCCATATCCCTTATTATTATCATGCTTAATTATATGTTTTATTCCTATCCTTTTTGCTTCTTCAATAGTTTTATCATTGCTAAAATCATCAGTTAAAATTACATCATCAACAATATCAAAAGGTATTTCGTTATAAGTTGTTTCTAATGTTTTTTCAGCATTATATGCAGGAAGCACAACAATTATTTTCTTATCATCTATCATAATAATAAAGATGTTTTTATCATATCAATACAAAACTAAAATAAATTTAATATTTTTATTGCAAATATTATCTAAACTTGCAAAATCTGTTTAAATTTGTAGAATATTGAGAAATTGAAACAATAATTTAAACTTTCTTAAAAAACAAACAATGAAACAAATCTTATTACTTAGCATTATTAGTATTTTCTTATTTTCATGTGGAGAAAATGAAGAATTTTATAAAATTGAAGGTGAAACACAAGGAACAACTTATCATATTACATATAAAGGTTTACACCCAAATTTAAAAAAAGAAGTTGATTCTATTCTGCATGATTTTGATATGTCTCTTTCAACATACGAGCCTAATTCAATTATCTCACAAATAAATCAAGGTAAACATGTTGAACTAGACAAATACTTTAAAGATATGTACTATAAAGCAAAAGAAGTTACTGAAAAATCAGGAGGTGCTTTTGATATTACAGTTGGACCTTTAATTAATGCTTATGGATTTGGCTATGGTGAAGCTGAAACTAAAATTGACAGCAGTCTAATTGACAGTCTTTTACAATATGTAGGAATGGATAAAATTAGAATTGAAATGAATTACCTTGTAAAAGACAATCCTAATATTCAAATTTCAGGAAATGCAATTGCACAAGGGCAATCTGTTGATATTGTTTCAGATTACTTCGAAAGCAAAGGAATAAATGATTATATGGTTGAAATAGGTGGTGAACTTAAAGTTAAAGGTTTAAAATACGGACAAAAATGGAGAGTTGGAATTGATAAACCAATTGAAGGAAATAATATTGCAGGTGAAGAACTTCAAACAATACTTGCAATTACAGATAAAGCAATGGCAACATCAGGTAATTACAGACGTTTTTATATTAAAGACGGTAAAAAATATTCACACTCAATAAATCCTAAAACCGGTTATCCTGCATATCAAAATATTTTAAGTGCAACTATCCTTGCTGACGATTGCATGACTGCCGATGCTTATGCAACAGCATGTATGGTTTCAGGTTTAGAAAAAAGTATTGAAATGGTTGAAAATGACCCAAGTTTAGATGCTTATTTTGTATATTCAGATGAAGACACAGGAGAAATGAAAGTTTACTATACAAAAGCAGTTGAAAAACTAATAGTTAAAAAATAATCTACTTTTGCAATAATTTTCTGACCGTTATTCATATTAAAATAAGAATAGCGGTCTTTTTTTTTAGTAAGGAAATCTATCAATCATTAAAAATATTGAAATTAATATTATTACACTTGAAGTTATAAGTATAATATATTTTTGAGATAATTTTAATACTAAAACTAAAACAGCCAATAAACTCAAATAAATAATTATAATTGCAATTTGCCCTATTTCTAATCCAATATTAAATGCAAATAATGGAGACAAAATATTTTCTTCTCCTCCAAGTAAACTTCTTAAATAATTTGAAAATCCAAGTCCATGTATTAACCCAAAAAACATTGCTAAAACATATTTTAGTTTATGCACCCCTTTTTTATTTTTTATTTTATTGAAAAACAAATCCGAAAGTGCTGAAATAAAAATTGTTACAGGAATAAGAAATTCAATTAAATCGGTAGGAATTTTAATGTAATTTAAAGTAGATAATGCAAGTGTTATTGAATGTCCAATTGTAAAAGCTGTAATTAAAACTAAAACTTTCTTCCAATCTTTCAGCATATAAACAGTAGCAAGAGCTATTAAAAATAATATATGGTCATAACCATTAAAGTCTGTAATATGCTCAAAGCCTAATTGAAGATAAAGAGAAAACATTTTAGAAAATTAACTGTTTAAAGAAATCTAAAAATGTATAATAGCCATCATATCATTACTTTATATAAAAAATGATATGATGACTGTAAATTATTATTTAAATATTATTTAAATCATATAAGCAAAAGCAGCATAAAAAGCACTTGCTTTTACAAGATGATCAATAGGCACTTTTTCATTTGGAGCATGAGCTAAAACTTCATTTCCCGGTCCAAAACCAATCATAGGAATATCATAATAACCATTAATTGTAACACCATTAGTTGAGAAAGTCCATTTATCAATTTTTGGTTCTGCACCAAAAAGTTCTTTATAAGCATTTCTTCCTGTTTGCACAACTTTATGGTCTTCCGGTATTTTCCAAGTTGGGTAATATTTTTCCATACCATATTTTAAACCTGTATATGCAACTTCTTCATAATAAAGCACTTCCACTTTACCACCAAATTGACTTACAACATCTTCAACTTCTTTTACTGCACTTTCTTTTGTTTCACCCCAAGTTAATCTTCTGTCAAGGTGTAAGTGAGAATAATCTGAAACTGCACAAAGTGAAGGGCTACCGGATTTAAATTCAGAAATTGTAACAGTACCTTTTCCTAAAAATTCATCATCTTTTAATCTTGTATTTAATTTTTCAATTTCTAATGCTGCACGTGATGCTTTGTAAATTGCATTATCTCCTCTTTCAGGTGCCGAACCATGACAAGAAATTCCTGCAAATGTTACACGCATTTCCATTCTTCCTCTATGACCTCTGTAAATATTTAAGTTTGTTGGTTCAGTACTTATTGCAAAATCAGGTTTAATTTTTTCTTCTTCAACAATATATTTCCAGCATAAACCATCACAATCTTCTTCCATTACAGTTCCTGTAAAATAAATTGTAAGATCTCTGTCAAAACCAAGTTCTTTAAGAATACGTCCTGTTGTTACAAATGCAGCCGGTCCGCCTTCTTGGTCAACAGTTCCACGCCCGTGAACAAAACCGTCTTTAATTTCGCCACCCAATGGATCAAAATCCCAGTTATCAAGATTTCCCATATCAACAGTATCCATGTGACCATCAATAGCAAGAATTTTTTTACCATTACCAATTCTACCTATTACGTTTCCAAGTCCGTCAATCCTAACTTCATCAAAACCAGCTTCTTCCATTTGTCTTTTAAGTTCAAGCTGAACTTCTTTTTCTTCCATACTTACAGATTTAATCTTAACAAGTTTGGATAAATTTTCAGCTGTATAATCTCTATATTTCTCAGCTAATTCATTAATCTTTTCAATGTAATTCTCCATATTAATAAAAATTTA
The DNA here is from genome assembly GCA_013153575.1 of Chlorobiota bacterium. GTDB lineage: Bacteria > Bacteroidota > Bacteroidia > Bacteroidales > JAADGE01 > JAADGE01. Next base: position 1,162 of record JAADEE010000181.1, on the reverse strand, counting down.
ATTATATCTTTTATATTCAAAAAATGAGTTCTGATGTTAATATACCTTAACTAAAATTGATTTAGGCACTTTTGGAAGTGTCGTAAATTGCAGAAAATCAACACTAATGCTGATTTTATAGAATAGTAACTTTTTATTGAACTCAAAAAGGATTACAAAATTAACATCTTTGTTTAAAACCGCAATAGTTTTTACTTTTTTGTTATAAAAAGTTTATGCATGAAACAATTAAAGCCTCATCTTCTTTAATCTATCCATTTCACGTTTATCATCTCTTTGTTTTAAATCTTCTCGTTTGTCATGATATTTTTTACCACGTGCAATTGCTATTTCGAGTTTTGCAATACCTTTTTCATTAATAAATAAACGTGTTGGAACAATTGTTAGTGAAGAAGCAACAACCTTTTTGGCAATTTTTTCAATTTCTTTTTTATTAAGAAGTAATTTCCTATCACGTTTAGGTTCATGATTTGCATATGTTCCATGAGAATATTCTGATATATGCATTTTTACATATATCTCAAAAGAACCCGGCTTTTTAGGATGAGGAACTAGCACACAATAAGAATCATTAATACTTGCTTTGCCTGCACGTATTGATTTTATTTCTGTTCCATAAAGTTGGATTCCTGCAATATATTTGTCAAGCAATTCAAAATCTCGTCTTGCTTTCTTATTCTTTATATTTACAACATTTGCCATAGCTTGCAAATTTATAATTATCTTTGTAAACTTAAAAAATTATGCAAAATTATGCAAAACTCAAAATATGATATTATTACAATTCTTGGTGCTACGGCAGGCGGAAAAACTTCATTAGCAACAAATATTGCATATAAACTTAATGGTGAAATAATTAGTGCCGATTCTCGTCAAGTATATAAAGGAATGGACATTGGAACCGGCAAAGATTTAGAAGATTATGAAATAAACAATATAAAAATTCCTTATCACTTAATTGATATTGTTGATGCCGGAGAAAAATACAATGTTTTTGAATATCAAAAAGATTTTCTTAAAGTTTATGAAGATATAAAAAAACGAAATAAATTACCTATTTTAAGTGGAGGAACAGGAATGTATATCGATGCCGTTTTAAAAGGATATAAATTAATTAATGTTCCGCATAGTGAGGAATTAAAAAACGAACTTGAAAAAAAAA
>JAADEE010000267.1 GCA_013153575.1 Chlorobiota bacterium | reverse complement strand
AAACAAAATTGACTTATAATTTTGTTTTTTTTATTGAATAGTTTAAATAACTATTCAATAAAAAAAACAAAATTATAAGTCAATTTACATTTGCCTTTATATTTTTGCAGCTGCATAAAAATAACTTTTCAAAAAAATAAAAATGTTTAGAAAAGTTTATACAAAATAACAAAATTTAAAAGTGAAAGAATATCTAAACCAACTTAACGACGCACAAAAACAAGCCGTAATAAACTATAAAGGTCCATCATTAATAATTGCAGGAGCAGGTTCCGGAAAAACTCGTGTTTTAACATATCGTATAGCGCATTTGCTTAAAAATGGTGTAAAACCATGGAAAATACTTGCCTTAACTTTTACAAATAAAGCTGCCAAAGAAATGAAAGAAAGAATTGGCATGTTAGTAGGAGAGGAGAGAGCACGTTCTCTTTGGATGGGAACTTTTCATTCAATTTTTGCAAAAATTTTACGTAAAGAAGCACAAGTTTTAGGTTATCCTTCAAGCTTTACAATTTACGATACTGTTGATACTAAAAGCGTTTTAAAATCAATAATTAAAGAACTTCAATTAGACGATAAAATTTACAAAGTAAATTCAGTTTATTCAAGAATTTCAGGTGCAAAAAACAATTTAATTACGGCAGCAGCTTATGAGGGAAATGCACAAGCCAAAATTAATGATGAGAAAGCAAGAATGCCCGAAATACATCGCATTTATAAAATATATTCTTTAAGATGCTTTCAATCCGGAGCAATGGATTTTGATGATTTACTGCTAAATGTAAACATACTTTTTCGCGACCATCCCGAAGTTTTAACAAAGTACCAAAATATGTTCGATTATATTTTGGTTGATGAGTACCAAGATACAAACTTTTCACAATATCTTATAGTTAAAAAACTTTCAGAACAACATAAAAATATTTGCGTAGTTGGCGACGATGCCCAAAGTATTTATTCTTTCAGAGGAGCAAAAATTGAGAATATTCTTAAATTTCAGAAAGAATATCCAACACATAAATTATTCAAATTAGAGCAAAATTATCGTTCTACAAAAGTAATTGTAAATGCTGCAAATTCTGTAATTGAAAAAAATAAAAACAGAATTAAAAAAGATGTCTTTTCAGAAAACGAAGACGGAAACAAAATTAAAATAATAGAATCTTTAACAGATAACGAAGAAGGCTTCCTAATTGCAAATAAAATTTCAGAATCAGTTATTGTTGACAAAACACAATACCAAGACCATGCAATTTTGTACAGAACAAATGCACAATCGCGTATTATGGAGGAAGCTTTAAGGCGACGAAGCATTCCTTATAAAATTTACGGAGGTTTATCTTTTTATCAAAGAAAAGAAATTAAAGATCTTCTTGCATACTTTAAACTTGTTGTAAATAAGAAAGATAACGAAGCCTTTAAAAGAATAATAAACTACCCTAAACGAGGAATAGGAAAAACAAGTATCGATAAACTTGAAGCCTATGCAAGAGCTGAAAACATTACAATGTGGGAAGCAATCAGTCATGCAAAAACAAAAAATATTGGTTTAAATTCACGAGCTTTAACACAAATGTTTGCATTTGAAACTATGATTGCAGATTTCACTTCAAAACTTAAAGAAAAAGATGCTTATACTTTGGCAAAAGAAATTTCTGACAGAAGTGGCATTATGAAAGATTTATTTGCAGATAAAGCACCCGAAGCAATTGCAAGACACGAAAATGTGCAAGAAATTTTAAATGGTATTCGTGAGTTTGCCGATAGTGATACCGAAGAAGAAAAGTTCTTAAATAATTATTTAGAATCTGTTGCACTTCTTACAAATGAAGATAATGAAACTGATGAAGATAAAAATAAAGTTACATTAATGACAATTCATTCCTCGAAAGGTTTGGAATTCAGAAACGTATATCTTGTTGGTTTAGAAGAAAAATTATTTCCATCTGAAATGGCAACATTCTCACCAAAAGAACTTGAAGAAGAAAGAAGACTTTTTTATGTTGCCGTAACACGTGCTGAAAAAGAACTTATAATAACCTATTCAAGACAAAGATACCGTTGGGGAAAGTTAAATGATTGCACACCAAGTCGTTTTATAAAAGATATTGACAGCAAATACATTGATTTTCATTCAGCATTTACCGATTCTGTTGAAAATTTAAATACAAATGCACCTAAACAGCAAAAAACTTTATTTAGAGGCAGAAAAAAAGCAATACCAAACCAAGTTAAAAAATATTCAAATAGAAATTCTAATACAGAACAAGTTATACAACCAAATTATAACAGAAAATTAACGAAAATTGAAAGTTCAAATTCTGAAATAACTGCAAATACAGAAAAAATTTCAATAGGAACAAAAGTAAAACATACACGTTTTGGTTTAGGAATTGTAACAAAACTTGAAGAAGGCAAAGCAACAATTAATTTTAATAATGTAGGAGAAAAAACATTACTTTTAAAATTTGCAAAATTACAAGTCATACCTTAATCAATTACAAAAAAATATTAACTTTGACTTTTTATTAATAATTTAATACAAATATGGAGTATAATACCTCAAAAGAACCTTTAATTTTACACGAATATGGTAGAAATATTCAAAAACTTGTTGCACAAGCGGTAGAAATTAAAGACAAAGAAGAACGCACAAAATTCATAGAAAACATAATTTATTTAATGGGGAATATGTACCCATATCTTCGTGATTTGAAGGACTTTAAACATAAACTATGGGATCATCTTAACATAATGTCAAATTTTAAATTAAAAGATGATTCACCATATCCTGTTCCTGAAACAGCAACTTTTGCAGGTAAACCTGAAAGAATTCCATATAAAGTTAAAAATTTCAGGTATAAACATTTTGGCAGAAATATTATAGAAATGTTAAAATATGCAGCTAACCTTGAAGAAGGAGAAGACAAAAAAATTCTTACAGCATTAGTTGCTAATCACATGAAGAAATTATACTTAACTTGGAGCAAAGATGTTGTAACCGATGAGTTTATATATCAGAAAATGAATGAGTTAACAAATGGCAAACTTATAGTTGATAAAGATTTAGTTTTAAGTGCATCAGGAAGTTTAGTAAGTGCAAATGCCTCAAAATGGAGAAAAGAAAATACAAAATATTCTTCAAATAAATCAAGGCATTCAAAACAAAAATATTCCGGAAAAAGAAGAACAAAATAACAACTCATAAACTCGCAACCCGCAACTCATAACTCATAACCCGTAACTAAAAAACCAAATGGCATCATTCAAAATAAAAGGAGGAAATAAATTAAAAGGAGAGCTTTACCCACAAGGAGCAAAAAACGAAGCCTTACAAGTTTTATGTGCAGTTCTGCTTACTGAAGAAGAAGTTACAATAAAAAACATTCCTGATATTTTAGATGTAAATAACCTTATTAAATTATTAAACCAACTTGGTGTTCAGGTTACAAAACTAAACAATACCGATTATAAATTTAAAGCCGAAAAAATAAATTTAGACTATCTTCTTACAGAAGAATACAGGCAACAAGGTGCCAGATTACGTGGTTCTGTAATGATACTAGGTCCATTGTTAGCTCGTTATAAAAAAGCATTTATTCCTGCACCAGGTGGCGATAAAATTGGAAGACGAAGATTAGATACTCACTTCATAGGTTTTAAAAATTTAGGTGCAAAATTTAATTACGATGCAAAAAATAGAGTTTATTCTGTTGAAGGAAAAGCTCTTAAAGGTTCATACATGCTTTTAGATGAAGCATCTGTAACAGGAACTGCAAATATTTTAATGGCATCAGTTTTTGCAGAAGGAAAAACTACAATTTACAATGCAGCTTGCGAACCATATTTACAACAACTTAGTAAAATGCTAAACAGTATGGGAGCAAAAATTTCAGGTATAGGTTCAAATATGCTTGTAATTGAAGGTGTAAAAGAACTAAAAGGTTGCACACATACAATTATGCCTGACATGATTGAAGTTGGCAGTTTTATAGGACTTGCCGCTATGACAGCTTCTGAAATTACAATAAAAGATGTAGATATTCATGATTTAGGAATGATGCCAAAAGCATTCGAAAAAATTGGAATTAAGGTTGAGCAAATTGGCAAAGACATAAAAGTTCCAAAATATGAAAATTATGAAATTGAAACTTTCATTGACGGCTCAATAATGACAATCGCAGATGCTCCTTGGCCCGGACTTACACCCGATATTTTAAGTGTTATACTTGTTGCAGCAACACAAGCAAAAGGAAGTGTTTTAATACATCAAAAAATGTTTGAAAGTCGTTTGTTTTTTGTTGATAAGCTTATTGATATGGGAGCAAAAATAATCCTTTGCGACCCACACCGTGCAACAGTTATTGGTCTTAATCGTGAGGTTGAATTACGTGCATCAACAATGACTTCACCAGATATTCGTGCAGGAATTGCACTTCTTATTGCTGCTATGTCTGCAAAAGGAACAAGCATTATACATAACATTGAGCAAATTGATAGAGGTTATCAAAACATTGATAAACGCCTAAATGCAATTGGTGCAGAAATTGAAAGAATTTAAAACTATTTCATTACAAAGAAACAATTAATACCTTTTTAGTTTTATCATTAACTTTGTATCTTTCATCAGTTCTATGCCCAACAACCCAAATTATTTTATTGTCAGAAATAAGCAAGTAAGTATTTTCTTTTTCAAATGTATTTAGCTTTATATCAGTAAAATAATCACTAATTAATTTTTTACCTTTCATACCAAAAGGATGGAAAAAATCTGCATCTTTTCTTGTTCTTAACAAAAGAGGAAACTTTATTTTATCAGCATCAAAAAATGCAATATTTTTATCTTTAACAATCTTAAAATCTTTATTTTTTTCAACTACCTTAAACTTTAATGAAATAGGTTCCTTTATTTCAGATTGATTTTCTTCAATATAAAAAACATCATTATTAATTTCAGAAACTTTACTAATAATTAAATTTTCTCTATTTTTTAAAAGTCTATATTTTTTAGAAAAGAACTGTTTACCACTTTGCATTTTATCATCAAATTGCAAAATATCAGAAGTTTGTGAATAATTAAAACCATATTCTTTAATAATCTCAAATAATAAAGTTTTTGGTGCAACTTCTTTTAAAAGACTTTTTAAATTAATGTAAATCAAATCATTTTTATATGAAACTATTTTTTTTGAAGATTTCTTAATATAATCATCATAAATTTTTTCAATATTTGAGAATATTTCAAAGTTTCTAGACATTGTATCCTTAAATGAAGGATTTACCTCTGAAAATTTTGGTAAAATCTCATGTCTGAATT
>JAADEE010000232.1 GCA_013153575.1 Chlorobiota bacterium | reverse complement strand
TGGAACTTTATAAAAGAGCATATTTTTTCTCGAAAGAAAGCAAATTCTACCTATTAAAGAAAACAGGAGATTGTTATTTTAAATTAAGTAAGTTTAAGATGGCAAATAATTATTATGATTCTGCAAAAACATATTGTAATAATAAAAACAATATTCTTTTAATTAACTTCTTACAAGCTGATTGTAACATATTTTTAAAAAATTATAATGTTGCTAAAAAGATTATTTATAATTCTAAGATAGATTCTTGCAAAAAGCAAGTTAAAAAAAAGAACTTTTATTTAGGAATAATAAACTTTGCACAAGCAAACTATGATTCAGCAGAATTGTTTTTCATAAACTCAGTTTCTGATACATCTTTTTTAATTAAAGAAAAAATACACAATTCTTTTAAAGATAAAAAAAAGCTAAAAAGACCAAACCCAAAAGTTGCAGGGGCACTTAGTATTATACTTCCGGGTAGTGGACAATTATATGCCGGAGACTATAAAAATGCTATAAATTCGCTTTTATTAGTTAGTATTTTTACTGCAATTGGTACTGATATGTATTTCCGCTATGCTTGGTATGATTCTGCAATTAGTATATTCCCTTGGTTTTACAGATATTACAGAGGTGGTTACAAAAATGCAATAAGAATAGCAAAAGAAAAGCGAGAATTAAAACGAAATAAAAAATTAAATGAAATTATTGATATAATCAAATCACAATAAAAATTATCTTTTTTCCAAAAACATAGATATAGTTTTATATTTGCCTATCTTAAATATTTTAACAAAATGAATAGCAAGATTATTTTAATATTATTTTTACTATTTACATTTTCCTGCAAAAATGAAGATGTTTATCAAAAACATATTGATGGTTTTGAATATAAAATATTTAGCAATGAAAATAATACACAAAGAATTAATATTGACGACCTTGTTGAGTTAGATTTAAAATATTTTTCAGAATCAGATTCTTTAATATTTAACTCAAAAGAATTAAAAGGTAAATTTAGAGTTAAAGTTGAAGATAAAGAAAATGGAGGAATGTTCCAAACTGCAATTTGCATGTTACATATAGGTGATAGTGCAAGTTTTTTAATAAAAGCTAATGATTTTTACACAAAAACTATAAAAACAGAACTTCCAAACTTTATAAATAAGGATGAAAAATTAAAAATAGAATTAAAAACAAAAAAAATAATAACTCAAGATGAACTTAAAAAGGAATATGAACAATATATTATAAAAAAAGAGGCTGAAGAAAACATATTACTACAAGAATATCTAAAAAACGAAAACATTAATGTTAAACCAACAAAAAGCGGGCTTTACATTATTAAACTAAAAAAAGGAAAAGGGGAAAAAGCAAAACTTGGAGATACAGCAACCATTCACTATAAAGGAAGTTTAATAAATGGGCAAATATTAGCATCATCAATAAACAAAGGAAAACCTTACACCTTTAAAATAGGAGAAAATAAAGTTATTGATGCATGGAATGAAGCACTTTTAACTATGAAAGTCGGAGATAAAGTTAAAATAATTGTTCCTTCAAAACTTGCATACGGAGAGCTTGGTTATAAAAATAAAATACCACCTTTTGCTACATTAATTTTTGAAATAAAACTTTTAAAACTTAAATAAAATGGATAAAAACGACTTTATAAAAAAACGAATAAACTTCATATCTTTAATCTGGACTATTTTCATTGTAGAACTAACAATAATATTTTCAATCTTTTATTTCTTGTTAACACCAAAACAACTTGTACAATCTAAAAATATGACAGATATTAGTATTTTATACATTGCATATTTAGTTGCTATTGTTGCAATACCTGCAGTATCAAAAATATATTCTATATTCAAAAACAAAGCAACAAAAAAAACCGATTTGGTTGAAAAATTAACTTTATACCAAACTTCATTTACTTTAAAAGCAATAATCTTTGAATTTTCTGCAATTTTATTGCTTGTTGCTTTTTATTTAAATGAAATTTATTCACCTTTGTATTTGTTTGCTGCTATTATAATTGCTTTCTTTTTTAATAAACCTTCTGTAAGTAATTTTAAAAAAGATTTTGATGTAAAAGATGAAAATGCAATAGAGCCAATCGAAGACGAAAAAATAACATCAAACACAAAATATTAAAAACTTAATTTACTTAAATAATGTCAATTCATAAAACTGCCCGTAAAATTACAACCCACGTGCTTCAAGCAATGAAAGCCAAAAATGAAAAAATTGCAATGCTAACAGCTTACGATTATTCAATGGCAAAAATTGTTGACCAAGCAGGTATTGATGTAATTTTAGTTGGTGATTCTGCCGCAAACGTTATGGCAGGTTACGAAACAACCCTCCCCCTTACCTTAGATGAAATAATTTATCATGCAAAATCAGTTGTAAGAGCTGTTGAAAAAGCATTAGTTGTTGTAGATTTACCTTTTGGAACATATCAAGGAAACTCAAAACATGCATTAGATTCTGCAATAAGAATTATGAAAGAAACAGGTGCATCAGCAGTAAAATTAGAAGGAGGGCTTGAAGTTAAAGATTCAATTATTAGAATTTTATCCGCAGGAATTCCTGTTATGGGACATTTAGGTTTAATACCACAATCTATAAATAAATTTGGAACATACGTTGTAAGAGCAAAAGATGAAGAAGAAGCAAAGCGTTTAAAAGAAGATGCTAAATTATTAGAAGATTTGGGATGTTTTGCAATTGTTCTTGAAAAAATACCGGCAAAATTAGCTACCGAAGTTGCTAATAACATATCAATACCCATTATTGGAATTGGAGCCGGAGGTGGTGTTGACGGACAAGTTTTAGTTATACACGATATGCTTGGAATAACACAAGAATTTTCACCACGTTTCTTAAGAAGATACCATGATTTAGCTACTGAAATGAAAAATGCTGTTTCAAATTATGTAAAAGATGTTCGCTCCATGGATTTTCCTAATGAAAAAGAACAATATTAAAGCAGAAATAAAAAAAATAATAATTTTATTTTGCAATTAAAAAATAATATTTACATTTGCAACCGCAAAAGCAAAAAGGTACCATAGCTCAGTTGGTAGAGCAACGGACTGAAAATCCGTGTGTCCCTGGTTCAATTCCAGGTGGTACCACAAAAAAGAGAGAATTAGAGCTAAAATGTTTTAATTCTCTCTTTTTGGTTTTAATTTTAATCCCTTAAGATGACTAAAATTCACAAAAAACTTAATGAACTTGCAGCAACTGCTATATGCGGTAATGATATAAGTTCCTCAGTTCTATACGTATCTGCATTAGCAATTGCATTTGCAGGTCAATACGCATGGATAACACTTTTAATAGTTTCATTTGTCCTATTTTTATTTAGAAAAATTTACGGAGAAGTTGTTGGTGCTTTACCTCTAAATGGAGGCGCATATAATGCACTATTAAATACAACAAGTAAGTCTGTTGCATCATTTGCGGCAACTTTAACTTTACTTTCATACATGGCAACTGCTGTAATATCAGCAAATGAAGCAATACACTATTTGCACCATTTAATACCATCAATGCCAATTATAACCTCAACAATTATATTACTGTCTTTTTTTGCAGCATTGGTTATTGGGGGTATTTCAGAATCAGCAAAAGTTGCAATTGGTATTTTCCTTTTTCACTTAACATCATTAGCAATACTTAGTGGATTTATAATATATTATTTATCAGTTCATGGTATTTCAACATTCTTTGAAAATTGGCACATGCCTTTAAATAATGGTAGCATTACAAATGCAATATTCCTAGGATTTGCAGCTTCAATGCTTGGAGTTTCAGGTTTTGAAAGTTCTGCAAACTTTGTTGAAGAGCAAAAACCCGGAGTTTTCCCAAAAACTCTTAAAAATATGTGGTCAATTGTTAGTATAATAAATCCTTTAATGGCAATTTTTGCATTAGCATTATTTACTATTCCTGTGCTTCAAAGTGATGAATACCAAAACACTCTATTAATTGAAATGGCTAAACATGTTGGAGGAGAATGGGTTGCTACGCTTATTGCAATTGATGCATTCTTAGTTTTAAGTGGTGCTGTTTTAACAAGTTTTGTTGGTGTGTCAGGTTTGCTTGAAAGAATGACATTAGACAGAATTTTACCTCAATTCTTCTTAAAAAAGAATAAAAGAGGAAGTTCTTACAGAATAATTATAATGTTTCTAATATTATCAATTTCTGTTTTATTATTTACAAAAGGAAATGTTAAATTATTAGCAGGAGTTTACACAATTTCATTCCTGTCTGTAATGGCATTATTTGGAATTGGAAATATACTTCTTAAAGTTAGAAGATCAAAACTTCCACGCCCGGAAAAAGCATCATGGTTTGCAGTAATTATAGCCATAATTGCAGTATTAGTTGCATTAATAGGCAATATATTAATGCCACCAAAAGACGGTTTGCCAAGTAACTTAACAGTATTCTTATTCTATTTTATACCGGCTATATTATTTATATTAATGATGCTGAACAGAACTGCATTGTTAAAACTTTTACTAAGTATTGCTGACGGCATTTTTGACCCTATAAGAATTTTTGCAATTAAATTAGATAAAAGCATACAAGCAAAAGTTGATAAAATTAATGCCCAAGAATTTGTTTTCTTTACAAAAGGAGATAATATTGCAACACTAAATAAAGTAATGCTTTATATTACAAACAATGAACATACAAAAAAACTAAAAATTGTTATTTTACTTGACGAAGGTGATGAATTACCACCAAATCTTAAAAATGAAATAAGTTTCTTAGATAGAGAATATCCTGAAATTGATATTGAGTTTGTAATTGAAAAAGGTAAGTTTAGTCCTGAAAAAATAAAAGAACTTTCAAAAAAATGGAATATTCCTATTAATTTCATGTTCATTGGTTCTCCAAGTGATAAATTTGAATATAAAGTTGAAGAATTAGGAGGAGTTAGACTAATAATATAAAACTAAATAAAAACAATTCATAAAAACATAAAAAGGCACGAAACAATATATTATTTCGTGCTTTTTTATATTTTACTACTAGTCAAAACATTAATAAAATACCAAAAAAAAAGACAAAACAATTTATCAAATAATACAAAAACAAACATCTATATGGCAAATTATTTGCTATGTAGTATAATTGAAAAACCAAACTGCACAAAAACACTAAAATCTCGCTAACTTAAAATTATAAAAGATGAATAAAATTTTACTTATTTTTATTTTGGTTATTATTGTGCAAAAATCAAATGGTCAACTAAACGAGCACTTTAATGATATTAAAGCTACATTTAAACCAAACAAACAAAAAGAACT
>JAADEE010000311.1 GCA_013153575.1 Chlorobiota bacterium | reverse complement strand
TGCCACGAATGGTCTTTATCGTTATTTTCTATTTTAAAAGATATTTTTTCATTAAGATGCTCAATTACATGTTTTGAATACCATTTTTCTAACCATTTAAAATTTTCCATTGTAGTTTTTTTTCGTTTATTCAAAAATACTTACTCTTTTTTTAATAAGTATAAATATTTGATAAACAACCTATTTCCTATGATAAACTTATAACAACTTAGATTTTACATAATCACTAAGCAGGTCAATATCAGTATTTTCGGAACTATGTTTTAAAAGAATTTCTTTGTCTTCGGCAAGACTATCTTCAAAAGCTTTAATATCTTTTAACTTAATTCCTTTTAAATACATTTCAACTGCTTGCATTTTTTTATTATTACAAAACAAAACATGAGCATAGTTTATAAAATCATAAGCCGTAGGTTTATCTTCTAATAATTTTTGATAATATTTTTCGGCAGTATCAAACTTGCCAACTACAAAAGAACACCATGCAATAGGGCGTTTTGCCATTACATTTTCGGGCTCATAATATTCAACTTTAAAATATCTTTTTAAGGCATTTTCATAATCGTTTAACGACAAGTAACAATGTCCTATATTTGCCTGAATATGAAGACTTTCCTTGTCTTCTTTTTCTGCTTTTTGATAATATTCCAATGCTTTTTCAAAGTTGTTATTTTTTCTGTAACAGAATGCTATTTTTTTGGTAAGCCATAAAGATGGTTCTGCAAAAAGTTCTGCTTTTTGGTAATACTCTAAGGCTTTATCGTAATTTTTAAGTTTCTGCCATGCAAATCCTAATTTCTCGAAATTTTTCTGTGCAGATTTTCCTTTAAGTTTTAGTTTTGAAAGAACATCAATTGCTTCCTTATAAAATCCTTTCTTAAAATAAAGTTCTGAAATTATTTTTAAAGTATTTTTATTTGCTGAAATTGTTTCAAAAAATAAAGTGTTATGAACATCAAGGCTTGTTTCAAAAAAATCATTAAATTCTTTATGCAAAGGATGAAGTTTATAAAAACGATATAAATCTTGAATATATCTTGTAAAAATGTGCTTATCTTTTGTTCCTTTTTTTAGTAGCTCATCATCATCACTAATATCTTTCATTTGCTCCATTTCGGTTTTAAAAAGTTCAACAATCATTCCTCTTTGTGCCTTTGGCATCATGTTTATATTCATGCAAAATGAATATTTATCGGAATTACACATAAATGCTGAACGCTCTAATCCTTCTGCAAAAGCAAAGCTATCAAAAGCCTCATCGAAACCTGAAAAAGCCTTTTCAACTTCTTCATTTTCGGCATAAAATGGCATAAACCAATTTGCAGTTTGCAAAAAGAAAGGAAAATTTTTAAACATTGCAAAAGCACTCATAAACACATCGGAACCTTCTAATTGCATTTTTGAGAAATCTGCCATTTTGTTCAACAAATCAGGTGCATCATCAAAAATTTCTTCCCAATCAGGATTTTGGTCTTCAATTAAACTATCTGAAATTATGTCATCTAGATTTAATTTTTCTTCAATTTTAGGACGAAACTTTTGCATTTCAGGAATAATTTCATCGCGTAATTTTTTAGAAATTTTTTCTGTTTCTTTTGTTCTTATAAGTTGTAAAATTATTTGCTCAATGTGAGTTTCAATATTTTCATCTTTTTTTATTTGCTTAACTTTTTTAATTAAATCGTCGTACAAATACATTCGTTTATTATGAACATAAAATGCAATAACAATTCCTACCAATGCCCTATTCCAAATACCTTGTTCGTCGGCATCGTAAAAATCAAAAAGTGAAATTATTTTCTTTTTATCAAACCTTTGAACAACGGAAGTTGTTAAGGCACTTACAATTACACTTTTTTCATGATAAAACACTTTTTTTGAACGTGCAAGTTTTTTTAAAGAATTTAAGTCAGCGTCTGAAATATCGTAACTAAGCCATATATGAAAAAACAGTTTGTAAATAAGTGATTTTCTTTCAATAGTTTCAGATTTATCTTTATTTTTAAGAAGTTGTAAAACCTCACTTTCAATAGTTACATTGTTTTTTTTAATTTCATTTTCTAAAATCCTTTTTTCAGAACTTAATTTTGAATTTGTGTTATTTTCAAAATATTCATCTTTTAATTTTTGAAGAATATTTAACAGCTCTTTTTGGATTGTTTTATAAATTTTTGGTCTTTCAGGGTCTTCAACCCCCTTAAATGTATATTCTAAAAGAAAATTATAGGTTTCTTTTTGAGTTTCAAAGCTCCTTTTTAAATCTGCATTTTTGCTTTCCGGAATAAATTTCTCAATTAATAAAAAAGCATCTGCTAATTTTTTATCGGTTATTAAATTGTATATGTTATTATATTCTTTTTGAATATTCATTTTTATTCTAATTTATAAAGTGTTATTATATAAACATTAATTTTTAATTACTATTGCAAATATAACAAAATAATGATTGTGTATTGCCACACATTACTATTTTAAATTGCACAATTAGTATTGTTACGTGAGTTCGACATAAGATTTGCTCCCAGTTTCAATTAATTGGCTCACAGACAAGTCATATTTATGAAGTACTATCGGGATAATACAAATAAATATGAGGAAGTATGTGAGTTAATTAATGAAATTTATAATAAAAAAGCTGGTGGCACACAACTTTCTGAGAACAAATCTTATATCGAATTCACGTTGTTAAATTTATTCTTATAATTTTGTAAAAAACATAAAAGTTAGGTATGAATAAAACTGTTGAATTTTTCAGAACGCAAATAGGAAAAGTTATTGAACACTCTCCTTCGGCTGTTGGTTTGTGGCTTAAACCTGTATTAAAAGAAGTTGATGAAGGTAAACTTACTGCCGATTTTGTTGTAAGGGAAGAAATGACAAATCCTATGAAAATGCTTCATGGCGGGATTATTGCATTAATTTGTGATGAAATGATAGGTGCAAGCATTGCAACATTAGAATTACCTGATTTTTTTCCGAGTGTAAATTTGCATACCGATTTTCTTTATGGTGCAAAATTAGGTGATACAATAACTGCAAAAGCTGAAATTATTAGAAAAGGTAAAAATATCATTAATACAGAATGCAAAATATATAACTCTGATAATAAGCTAATTGCAAAAGCAAGTTCAAATAATATTAGGTCTAATGGGAAATAGTTATTTTATTACAATAACCTGTTTTATGTAAAAAAATAATATATTTGTATATGTTAAAAATTAATAATATGTTATTAACTGTAAAACTAGATATGTCAAATTCAAAAGCACCTGCTTTTTTAAACTATTTAAAAAGTCTTGATTTTGTTTCTTTTGAAGAAAAATATCAGTTATCAGACGATGAAAGATTTGCTATTGAAATAGGACTTAAGGATTTGGAGGAAGGTAATAAGTTAAAACACAAAGATGTTATGAATAATATAAAAAAACGTTACCCAAATCTATTTTAATGTCTTACACAATTTTTTGGTCAAAAACTGCTGAAATTGATTATATAAAAAATATTGACTTTTTACTTGAAACTTGGTACGAAAAACAAGCACTAGATTTTATTGATGCAGTTAATAAGCATTTAAACTTAATTAGTAATAATCCTAAAATATTTGCTTTAACAGATTATTATAATGTACGTTCTGTTTTAATTGTAAAACAAATTAGGTTATTTTATAGAATATTAGATGATAACTCTGTTGAACTTATCAGATTTTGGAACAATTATCAAAATCCTAATAAATTAAAATTTTAGTATTTTTTATTCATCAAAATATTTACCATTTTCAAGCAAAGATTTAAGTTTACTTATTTGTTCGACTTTACCTAAAACAAAAAGTTTATCTTCTTTACGAAGTGTTCTGTCGCCACTTGGATTAAACCTATACTCTCCATTTCCCAATTTAAGACCTATAATATTTGCCCCCGTTTTTTTGCGGATATCAAGCTCTGAAATTGTACTATTAACAAAGCAAGATGCTAAATCATTGCAAGATATTTCTTCAAGATTTACGTCAACACCATCTCGTAGCATAATCATTTCAAGAAACTCAACAATATCCGGTTCACTAACTAGTTTTGCCATTCTTGAACCTCCAACAATATCAGGCATAATTACATTATCAGCACCTGCACGTTTTAATTTTGAGTATGAATGCTCATCAGATGCCCTTGAAATAATTTTCATTCGAGTATTAATATCTCTTGAAGTTAAAATTATTAATAAATTTTCTGCATCATTAGGTAAAGTTAATATCATTGCTTTTGCATTTTCAATATTAACCTTAAACAATGTTTCTTCATGTGAAGCATCTCCATGAACTATTGTAACATTCTTGTTATTAATGATTTCCTCATTAATATCTTCATGTATAACTTTAGTTTGATTATCAATAATAATAACTTTTTCACCTCTTTCTAAAAGATCTATAACGGCTTGTCTTCCGTTTCTGCCAAAACCGCATACAATTACATGATTTTTCAATTTGCTAATTTTTTTATTTCGTAAATATATCTTAACTAATTTTTTATATTCTCCATCAATGAAAATTCTTGTTATTGAGGTTAGGAAATAACCAAAAAAACCAAGACTAAAAACTATTAAAATTGCCGTAAATAACATTCCTGTTTGCGACAATGGATGCACCTCACCATAACCAACTGTTGAAACTGTTATTACAGTCATGTAAAATGCCTCAAAAAATGTATAATCTTCAATTATAATGTAACCGCTAATTCCTCCAATAAAAATTATTAGTAATGAAATTGAGGCAATATATATGTCTTTAAATTCTTTTACCACTTTTAATTTTTTATATATTTATTTCCAATTCTGCACTCTAAACATCTTTTTTTTAAGCAATATTCATTATAAAGTTGAATTAAAGATTGCGAAAAATAAGCGTTTTTTACTTCTAAACCTACATCTTCCCATTTATTTGTTATTTTATTTTTTTCTGCTTTCAGTTGTTCAAGAAAATTAAACGCTTTTTCTTGTATTTCATTATTTGCTTTTTCTTTTCCGTAAAGAAATAAAATAGGAATTACAGTATTAATTATAATATTTTCTGATGCATTTTTTCCGAATTTTTTAATACTTTTTTTAGATATTTTCCCGAAAATATAATGAGTTTGCCAATATTCGCTTGCTTGTAAATCAAACATATGCATAATATCTTTAATTGATTTACTTTCTATTATTTTTGAAAATAAGTGTGATGATTTGTGAACTAATTGTGCAAATTGCGAAATTCTTATTGTTGGAAAATTTGCCGGTCTTATTCTTAAAAACTTCCAAAGATGTGATTCTATAGATTTTAATTTATACTTATTTTTTAGAA
>JAADEE010000199.1 GCA_013153575.1 Chlorobiota bacterium | reverse complement strand
AAATTGACTTAAAAAATTACATTCCACATAAAAAATTTGATTTAATTTATTTTGATGCTTTTGCACCAGACAAACAACCAAAACTTTGGACAAACACAATATTTAAAATACTTTTTGATGCAACAAATAAAAATGGAATACTTGTAACCTACTCGGCAAAAGGAACTGTTAAACAAGCACTTAGAAATTCAGGATTTTTTGTAAAAAGACTAAAAGGCCCTATAGGAAAAAGACATATGATTAAAGCTATAAAACTATGATTCTCTCATAATCAAAAATAAAAACATAATTTTTATAGAAATAAAATATTATTTTTGTGGAAAATTATATAAATTGTCATCTATTAATAAAAATAAGAAACTAATAAATATTTAACTAAAAACTATTATCATGAAATTACAAAAATTATTTATGTTGTTTATTGCCGTATTCGCTTTCACTTTTATGGGATATGGACAAGTTGAACCTGCTGAAGCTCCAATGTTTGGAAACGTAAGAGGTGTAAATTCTGCTTTTAGCCATAATTATGGAACTATTAGCGGAGTTGCTAAATCGTACAATTTTAAAATTACTAATAATGGTGCTACAACAATGCACATTACAGACATTAAAATTCCTGAAAAAGTTGGTGTAACAGTATTAGATATGCACATAAAAAAGGGACAAGAAGGTGTTATTATTGTAAATATAGATCCTACAATTAAAGAAAAAGGGAAATTTGCAGATAGAATTATTATTACTACAGAACAAAAAGAACCAAATATAGTAACAACAAAAGAAATTACATTTGTTGTTGCCGGTGAAGTAAAATAATTAATTTACCATAAAAAAAACAGTAAGTACAATTTTGTGCTTACTGTTTTTTTTGTAATATTTTTTCAATCAAAAGAAAAATAAACTATTTTTGCAAACTCAAAAAAAGCCCGGATGGCGGAATTGGTAGACGCGCATGGTTGAGGGCCATGTTCCATCCTTTGGAGTGCAAGTTCGATTCTTGTTCCGGGCACAAAAAAGGCTATCTTTTAAGGTAGCCTTTTTTACATTAGCTTAAAACCTGTAAGCTATTGTTTAATATGCTGACAATCATCATATCACTATTTTATTTAAAATGATAAAATAACATTAAAAACACTTATTACATAGCATTGATACGATGACTTACGGATATTAGATATTAGTTTAATGTTTATTGTAATAAATTTTCTATATTTGAACTCGCTTATTTTAAAATAAAAACGTGCTTTATAATTCATTATTCAATACAAAAAAGAAGAAACTTGCAGTTTTAATTGACCCTGATAAACAATCAGAAAAAGAACTTGCATTTATTTCAGAAAAATCAGAAAAAGATGGTGCAGATTTTTTTCTTGTAGGTGGAAGTCTTGTTTCTTCAAGTTTAGATTTTACAATTGAGGTAATTAAGCAAAATTCAAGCTTGCCTGTTATTCTTTTTCCCGGAAGCATTATTCAAATTTCAAATAAAGCTGATGGAATTTTACTTCTGTCATTAATTTCGGGTAGAAACCCCGATTTATTAATAGGCAACCATGTAATTGCTGCACCCATTCTAAAAAAAACTTCACTTGAAATTATTTCAACAGGGTATATGCTTATAGATGGTGGAAATAAAACTTCTGTTGAATACATGAGCAACACTAAACCAATCCCCTCCGACAAGGCAGATATAGCTGTTGCCACTGCAATTGCAGGTGAATTAGTTGGCAATAAATTAATATACCTTGAAGCAGGAAGTGGTGCAAAAAATCATGTAAATGAAAATTTAATTTCAGAAGTAAAAAAATCAATTAATATTCCTTTAATTGTAGGAGGAGGTTTATCAAATGTTGAAGATGTAGAAAAAGTTTGCAGTGCCGGTGCTGATATTATTGTTACAGGAACTGCATTTGAAAAGAACTCCGATTTAATAAAATTATTTTCTGAAAAAATACACTCTTTTTAATATAAAATATAATTAACCAATTAAATCATCCTTAAAATGAAAAATTTCATTAATTGTAAGTTCTTTACGTAAAAGTTGATCTAATGAAAGTTTAAAATAATCTGCTATTTTAATTATAGTATCAATCTTTGCTTCGGCTCTACCTTCTTCATAAGCACCTACAGCAGTTCTTTTTAGTTCAAAAAGTTCAGCGAATTCAGTTTGCGTCATTTTTTTTGCAATTCTTATTTTCCTAATATTTTTTCCAAAAAAACTCATTCTTAAACTAACAAAATATTAATAACTGTTTATGAGTTATAAAAAATAGCAATATTATGTATATTTGAAAATTCAAAATAACAGAATATTAGCCCAAAGATATAATTTTATAAAAATGACAAAGAAGATTTTATACATATTTATTTTTTTATTTGCTTCAAATCTTATTTTTTCTCAAAATAATACAGGAAATGAAATAAGTTTAGCATATGAATATTACAGAAGCAAAGATTACGATAAAGCCGAAGTTCTTTTCAAGAAAATTTTTGAAAAAACTCATGCAAAAATCTATTTTACATATTATGCAAATTGCTTAATTGAACAAAGCAAATTTGATATTGCCGAAAAAGAAATAAAAAAACAAATAAGAAAAAATAAAAATGATATTACATATTATGTTGATTTAGGATATTTGTTCAAGAAACACAATGATACAGAACAAGCTAAAAAGTATTTTGAAAAAGCATTAAAAAAATTAAGAAGTAATCCTTCACAAGTTCGTGCTGTTGCGTCAGCTTTTATTCAAAGGCAAGAATATGATAATGCAGAAAAAGCCTACATTATAGGCAAACAAACAACAGGCAAAAGGTTTAGAAATGAATTAGCAAATTTATATGCAATTCAACGAAAGTACGATAAAATGATTGACCAATATTTATCTATGTTGGAATATAACAGCCGAAATATAACCCTTGTACAAAACAGATTGCAATATTTCCTAAAAAAAGATGTAAATGATGAATTTGCAAATACTTTACAAACTGAACTTATTAAAAGAATTCAAAAACCTAAGTCGGGAATTGTATATAACCAAATGTTAATTTGGCATTATATGCAAAGAAAAGAATTTGGAAAAGCTCTTTTTCAGCAAATGGCAATTGATAAAAGGCTTCATTCATCAGGTAAAAAAGTTCTTGAGCTTGCCGAAATTGCAAAAGAAAATAACGATTTAGTTACTGCAACAACTGCCTATAAATATGTTATTGATAAAGGTGAAAATATGCCATATTTTGTTGATGCTAAATTAGGTTACCTAAATGTTAATTTCTTAAAAGTAAAAAAAGGAATTATAACAGACAATGAAAAACTTCTTAAATTAGAAAAAGAATACGAAAGAGCATTAATAAAATTTGGAATAAATTCTAAAACCTTAAAAGCAATTATTGATTTGTCGCATCTTCAAGCATTTTATTTGAATAAGCCAAAAGCTGCCGAAGATTTATTAACCGATGCAATTAAAATTAAAGGTTTAGATAAAAAACTTGCCACAAAATGTAAAATTGAGCTTGGTGATATTTTAGTTTTTGAAAATGATTTAGATTATGCCGCATTAATTTACGGTCAAGCCGAAATGGACAATAAAGGCAACTCACTTGGCGATATTGCAAAACTCAAAAAAGCAAAACTTGCATATTTTGCAAACAACTTTAAATGGGCAAAAGCTCAATTCGATGCTTTAAAAGCAAGTACATCAAAGCCTGTTGCAAACGATGCTCTGTATTATTCAATTCATATAAGTGAAAATACTGAAGATGACTCTTTGCAACTTGCACTAAAAACTTTTGCTAAAGCAGAATTATTAGTTTTTCGTCATAAAACAGACTCTGCAATAATTCTTTTAGATACATTAATTAGCAAAAATGTCGGACATCAAATAATTGATGATGCAATATTTTTAAAGGCAAAAATTTATGAACAAAATAATGACTTCATTAATGCCGAAAAGTTTTACAAAAAAGTTATGACAGAATATTCATGGGATATACTTGCTGACCTTGCAACATACCGTTTAGCAATTATGTACGAAGAAAAGCTAAATAACAAAGAAGAAGCAGCCGAATATTACAAAAAACTTATGCTCGAACATCCTGACAGTATTTATGTTTCAGATGCACGAAGAAGGTTTAGAAAAATTAGAGATGGTATGTAAATAATTTCTAATCAAAACTTAAAACAGCATCAGGCGTTATAAAACCCGTAATATATTTTACAGGAGTTACATCAAAGGCAGGATTATAAGCTCCTGAATTTGGTGAAGCAATTCGTATTTTTCTGATAATGCCTTCTGCATCTTCACCTGAAATGTAAAGAACTTCATCCTCACTTCTTTCTTCAATAGGAATATCCTTTCCTTCTAAAATATTATCATCAAAAGTTGACATTGGTGCTGCAATATAAAACGGAATATTAAATTCTTTTGCAAGAATTGCTTTTTCAAGTGTACCAATTTTATTTGCAGTATCTCCATTTTTTGCAATCCTGTCTGCACCGGTAATTACCATGTCAATTTTGCCTTGTTGCATAAGCAATCCTACAACATTATCAGCAATAATTGTGTGTGGCACACCTGCTTTTTCAAGTTCCCATGCAGTAAGCTTTGCACCTTGATTTCGTGGACGTGTTTCATCAACATAAACAAAAACTTTTTTACCATTTTTATGAGCCTCAATAATTGGTGCTAATGCCGAGCCATAATCAACAATAGCAAGTGGTCCTGCATTGCAATGTGTAAGAATACTAAAACCATCTTCAATTAATTCATTCCCAATTATACCAATTTTTCTACCGGCTTCAGAGGTTTCATCTGCAATTTTTTGAGCTTCTTTTTCTGCTTCTTCAAAAGAATTTAAAGCTTTGTTATACACACGCTTAACTGCTGAAAATAAATCTTGTGCTGTTGGTCGTGTTGCTTCAATTTCTTTTTTTGCTTCTAACAAAAAGTTATTATAATTTTCTTTTGGAGCTTCATAACTCGCTTGCATCATTGCAAAACCTGCTGTTGCACCAATTGAACCTGCTCCTCTTGTTATCATTGTAACAATTGCTTCGCAAGTTTTTTTATAATTATCAGAAATAAATATTTCCTCTTTAAAAGGAAGTTTCGTTTGGTCAATTAAGTAAACTATATTTTTTTCTGCCCAAACGGCTCTGTTTTGTTTTTGCATATTGTTAAATTATTAATCTTAATTTTTTTATTCGTTATAGAAATAATAAGGAATAAATCCGAAACTACTTTCAAATAATAAAGTTAGCATTTTTTTTAGATTTTTGACCTTTTAAATTAGAAAAAAATAAAATTGTAAAAGATTATACCCTTCGGTCATGAGAGAAGTTTTGCAGTGTTCAT
>JAADEE010000075.1 GCA_013153575.1 Chlorobiota bacterium | reverse complement strand
CTTTTACAATTATTATGGTAACTTTGTTCGCTATAAACTAAAAAATATAAAATAATGAAAAAAACTAATCTATTAAAAATTGCAAGAATGCTGGTTATGTTTATTACAGTTATAAGTTTGTCAAACTGTAATGAAACACAAAACAATAATGAAGATAAAAATATTGACACAACTTCTGTAAAGCAAGAAGTTAAGAAAACTCGCGAAGAATTAATTGTCAACAGAGATACTATGCATATTGCAAATACTGATAGTATTACATCTTTTGAAAATAAACATACACCTGAAATTACAGTTGGCAATGCTGATGAAAAAGGTTTCTCAAAAATAATTGTAAAAGTTGGTTCAAATGATATTGTACATCCATCAACAGATGAACACTGGATTGATTTTATGACTTTATATATTGATGGAAAGGAATTTAAACACATTGAAAATGAAGCAGGAGAGGGTAGTAACCAACATGAATTTCTTGCAAAAGTTAAGGCAGGTCAAGAACTAAAAGTAATTATAGGTTGTAATTTACATGGAATTTGGGAAAATACTATAATTGTTAAATAAGTGTTTAGAATAATTCTAAATGTTGTAAAACTCTTTTTTTCGTAATGATAAAAAGAGTTTTTTTGTTATCTTTGGCATCTTTTTTAAAAAAATGTTATGACAGATAGATTTACACCTACACCGATAAAACAACTTTTACAAATTATTCTTAAACAATTAGACACTAAGAGTTCATTGTTTGGAATAGAAAAAGAATTGTTTTTTATACCAAAAGAAAACGATACTTTTAGAGCATATCGTTTTGGGCAACTTCTTGAAACACCTATTGGAGTTGCAGCCGGACCACATACACAACTTTCGCAAAATATAATTGCAGCTTGGCTTACAGGTGCAAGATATATTGAGCTTAAAACTGTGCAAACACTTGACGAGCTTGATGTTTCAAAGCCTTGTATTGATATGCAAGATGAAGGTTATAATTGCGAGTGGTCGCAAGAATTAAAGTTGCATCAATCTTTTGATGAGTATTTAAATGCATGGATTTTAATCCATATTCTTAAAGATAAACTAAATATAGGAAGCAAAAATGAAGCAGGTTTTATCTTTAATATGAGTGCCGGTTACGACCTTAAAGGAATAATGGAAGAAAACGTACAATGGTTTTTCGATAAAATGCTTGATGCTTCCGCAGAATTAGAGCAAAAGATTAACGAAATTAAGGATATTTACCCAAATGTTGTAAACCTTAAAATCAGTCCTAAAATTACTGATAACATAACTCTTTCAACAATGCACGGATGTCCGCCTGATGAAATTGAGCAAATAGGCGAATATTTAATTTCTGAAAGAAAAATACACACAACAATTAAGTTAAATCCTACACTTCTTGGTAAAGAAGATTTACAAAAAATAATAGCAAATTCCGGCTTTAATACTGTTGTTCCCGACGAAGCATTTGAGCATGATGTAAAATATCCTGATGCAGTTGCATTCATTAAAAATTTAACAGAAAAAGCAAAAGAAAACAATGTATTCTTTGGTTTAAAACTTACAAATACACTTGAAGCGGAAAATAATAAAGATGTTTTCCCTGAAAATGAAAAAATGATGTATGCAAGTGGAAAAGTTTTACATCCTATATCAATAAATGTTGCACGCAAACTTCAAAATGAATTTAAAGGAGAATTAGACCTTTCATTTTCCGGTGGTGCAGATGCTTTTAATATTAAAGATGTTTTACAATGCGGTTTATTTCCTGTAACTGTAAGTTCTGACCTTTTAAAACCCGGTGGTTATGGAAGATTAGCACAATACCTTGAAAATATTAAAGGTTTGCAAATTAAAGATGGAAAAACAAGTTTAGATTTCTTAAATTCTTATGGTGAAGAAGTAAAAACTTCAAAAAGATATAAAAAAGAAAGTCCGCATGACCCAAGCATAAAAACTTTCAGACCATTAGGACAATTCGATTGCTCTTATGCACCTTGTGAAGATACTTGCCCGACAAATCAAGGCATACCTTCATATATGTATTACACATCGAAAGGAGAGTTCGAAAAAGCTTACGAAGTAATTACAGCAACAAACCCTTTCCCAAATGCAACAGGAATGGTTTGCGACCATACTTGCCAAACAAAATGTACAAGAATTAATTATGATAGTTCATTGTTAATCAGAGATATAAAACGTTTTGTTGTAGAAACACACAATGCACAACTTAATCCTGAAGCTTGTGTTGCAGATAATTTCAGAAGTTTAAAATCAAACGGAAAAAAAGTATCAATTATAGGTGCAGGACCTTCGGGACTTTCAGCTGCATATTTCCTCAAAAAAGCAGGTTTTGATGTTGAAATTTTTGAAGCAAAATCAAAAGCAGGAGGAATGGTTGCAGGTGCAATTCCTAAATTCAGATTAGAAGATAGTTCAATTGAAATTGACATAAATTCAATAACAGATTTAGGTGTTAAAATTTATTACAATCAAAAAATAAACAAAGATATTTTTCAGAATATAAAAGAAAAAAGCGATTTTGTTTATATTGCAGCTGGTGCACAAGATGCATACAGCCTTGATATTAAAGGGGCAAATGCAAAAGGAGTTTTTAATCCTCTAAACTTCTTATTTAAAGTTAAAGAAGGAGTAAAAACTGATGCAGGTAATAACATAGTTATTATAGGTGGCGGAAATACAGCAATGGATGCTGCCAGAACTTCATATCGTTTAGTTGGTAAAGAAGGTAAAGTAACAATTATTTACCGAAGAACAATTAAGCAAATGCCTGCTGAATACAAGGAAATTAAAGATGTTCTTGATGAAGGAATTGAAATAATGGAACTTGTTTCACCTATTGAAATTATTGAAAAAAATGGTAGAGTTTCTGCAATAAAATGCGTAAAAATGAAACTTGGAGAAAAAGATGCAAGCGGACGTGCAAGACCTGTTGAAATTAAAGGTTCTGAATTTGAAATTCCTTGCGATACTGTTATTCCTGCAATAGGACAAAGTTTAGCAATTGATTTTATTGACAAAGAAAAACTTAAAACAAAAGAAAATTCATACGAAACACAACTTACAAATGTATTTATAGGTGGTGATGCAATGCGAGGGGCATCAACCTTAATAAATGGAGTAGGAGATGGAAGAAAAGCAGCACAAGAAATTATAGATAAAGCAGGAATTGATTTTAACACAAGACCAAAATTTACAGATAGAGAACCTCAACCTTTAAAAGATTTAATGCTTAAAAAAACAAAGCGTATTGAGGGTGTTAAAGTTAAAGAAACAGATTTATCAAATCGTAAGAATTTTAATTTGGTAACAACTGTTTTAACAAAAGATGAAGCAATTGAAGAAGCATCACGTTGTTTACTTTGCGACGAAGTTTGTAATGTATGTACTACTCTTTGCCCTAACCTTGCTTTACAACATTATGAAATAGAGCCTGTTAAATACAACTTGCAAAAAATTGAAAACGGTAATGTTGTTGAAGATGGGATATTTGAAGTTGCACAAAAATCTCAAATTATTCACATAGCTGATTGGTGTAATCAATGTGCAAATTGCGAAACTTTTTGCCCAAGTTCAGGAGCACCTTATAAAGAAAAACCACATTTATATTTAAATAAAACTATATTTGCAACTGAAAAAGACGGTTATTATTTTGATAAGGATAGTCAAACTTTACTTGCAAAAGAAAACGGTTTTGATTTCAGTTTAACTGAAAAAGAAGATTTTTATTTGTATCAATCAGATAATTTTGTTGCAAAATTAGATAAAGCAACTTTAAACATTATAGAATATACAGGAGCTGATAATGAAGATTATGATTTGAAAAAAGCAGCTGAAATGACTGTAATTATAAAAGGAGTTGAAAATTATTAATAACAAGAAAATAAATTATAATAATATGATAAGACCAATTGACAAAGTAACGAACGAAAAAGCATTAGAAAATGCTGTAAAAGTTTTTAAAGAAAAAGGTATTATTTTACCTACTTTCGAACAACAAAAACATCCTGAAACTATTCCTGATAAAATTAAGGATGAACTTAAAAATATAGGACTTTGGGATTTTAATCCTTTAAACCTTTTCCGTATTACATGGAAAAATGAAGCAAAAGAACATGGTGGACTTTTTGGAACACCAACATACATTGAATTACCAAAAGAACTTACAGGAGTTGATGCTCGAATAGTTTTAATGGTAGGAAAATATTTCCCTACAGGAGCACATAAAGTAGGTGCAGCATATGGTTGTCTTGCACCAAGAATTACAACCGGAGAATTTGACCCAACTTACCACAAAGCAGTTTGGCCATCAACAGGAAACTATTGTAGAGGAGGAGCTTTTGATAGTCGCCTTATGGGAACAGAACCAATTGCAATACTTCCTGAAGAAATGAGTCAAGAACGCTTTGACTGGCTTAAAAATGTTGCAAAATCAACAGTAATAGCAACTCCCGGAAGTGAATCAAACGTAAAAGAAATTTACGATAAATGTTGGGAACTTAAAAGAACAAGAGAAGATGTTGTAATCTTCAATCAATTTGATGAATTTGGTAACCCTGCATGGCATTATAATGTTACAGGTGATGCAATTGAAGAAATTTATAACCTAATAAAAACAGATAAAAGTCAATTTGCAGCTTATGTATCAGCAACAGGTTCAGCAGGAACTATTGCCGCAGGAGATTATTTAAGAACTCTTTATCCTCACATTAAAGTTGTTGCATCAGAAGCATTACAATGCCCAACAATTTTAAGAAATGGATTTGGTGCTCACCGTATTGAAGGTATTGGTGATAAACATATTCCTTGGATACATAATGTTAAAAATACTGATGCAGTTACTGCAATTGATGATGAAGACCCAATGCGTTTATTAAGATTATTCAATGAACCTGAAGGACATAAATATCTTAAATCAATTGGAATTTCAGATGAATTAATAGGTCAACTTCATTTAATTGGTATTTCAGGTATTGGAAACTTACTTTCTGCAATTAAAACTGCAAAATATTTTGAAATGACTTCTGATGATGTAATTGTAACAGTTGCTACTGATAGTGCAGATATGTATAAATCAAGAGTAGAAGAATTACGCGAAGAAAGAGGAAATTACAATGAAGTTCAAGCAATTAAAGATTTTGAAAAATGTATGCTAGGACAACAAATTGATAATATGAGAGAGCTTGGATATCATGATAGAAAAGCAATTCATAACCTTAAATATTTTACTTGGGTTGAACAACAAGAAAAAGATGTTGAAGATTTAAATCAACTTTGGAATGATAGAAATATCTGGAATACAATGTTCAATCAAGTTCATAAATGGGACGAATTAATTAATGAATTTAATGAAAGAACAGG
>JAADEE010000026.1 GCA_013153575.1 Chlorobiota bacterium | reverse complement strand
TTTAAAAATAACATTTTAGAATTTAGCTCTTTACCTTTTAAAGAACAAAAAGAAAAACATCTTAAATTTCTTC
The DNA here is from genome assembly GCA_013153575.1 of Chlorobiota bacterium. Classification (GTDB taxonomy): domain Bacteria; phylum Bacteroidota; class Bacteroidia; order Bacteroidales; family JAADGE01; genus JAADGE01. Next base: position 5,309 of record JAADEE010000026.1, on the reverse strand, counting down.
AAAACTGGAAAAAAAATGAAGAACAAATTGATGATATTACATTTTTAGGTATTAACTGGGAGTATTAATTTTAGGCTTCCTTTATTCTTTATTTTGATATAACTGTTCTCATCTGAATTATTAAAGTTTAATTCTTGAATACGTAACCCTGTATTTTTATTAATGTAAAAAAGCATTGGTTGTTTTTCTTCTTTCTGCTTAAAACCAAGTTTAATAAATGCCTCTCCACTACCCCAGTTCAAATCTACATAAGTCATTATTGCATCGGGCTTATAATTTTTAATGTACGATTTTAATAATTTATCTAAACCGCCAACAATAGTAAATCCATTTTTATTACAATAACGTAAAAGTTCAACAGAACGGCTTCCGTCATGAAATTGCCTTTGTCCTGCAAAAGTTGCTACACCCACAAGTACATCTTCGTAAAACAAACCATATTTTACTTTTGATTTTGTTGTTCCGTAAATATGATTTTCTTCAAGAAATGCATCTGCAACAGGTTTTGTTATTTTTTCAACTTTGCATTTACGTGCAAATACTCTTTCGCTAATTTTTAAAATAGATATGATTTTGCTTTTAACAACTTCCGGTCGTCTAATCCACCAATCTTCATAAATTATAAAATTATTTGATTGTGGTTCTATTTCATACTTTTCATAAGGCAAGAAACAAAATTGTTCTTTTTGCTTAATATCTATCTTATTTTTTAAGAATAATTCTGAAATAAAATTATCAAATTGTTCTTTTGAAGTCATTAGGCAAAATTATTTCAGAATAAGTAGTTTTTCAAATTTTTCAGCAACTTCGCCTGTTTGCGACCGAAGTTTCACTCGATAAACATAAACACCGCGTCCTATTTTATTACCAAAATCATCTGTTCCATCCCACGCAAAAGGACCTGCTCTGTTGCCATCGGCAAAATACGAAGCATCAATTGTTTTAACCAACTTGCCTGAAATTGTAAAAATTTGAATTAAAACATCAATTTCACTTCCTGCTTGATTATGTTCAAAATAAAAATCGGTATGAGTTGTAAACGGATTTGGATAATTTAATAATCTGTCAATTGATAAATTATCTGCTTCAATTACTAAAAATTCAAGATATTCTTCGGAAGAATTATTATAAACATCCCAAGCTTTAAATTTTAATTTATGATTTCCTTGTTCAATATTAAAAAGAAAATGTTCAAGTTTTCCTGTTTTGTATGTTCCTTCATCTGCACGATAATCATCATTCATTACAATGATATTATTTAAGTCATCATCAATTATTGCTGTTATATCGTGTCCTATGCCACCTGTTGCAGTGTTTATTCCGTGCTCATCCGAAAGAATTGCATAAATACGTGGATTACTGTTGGTTATACCTCCCGAAACAAAATTCTCATCATTCATATACAAACTTATTTCAGGACCTTTATTATCTTCCTCATAATTACTTGCTATATCTCCAACAAGAAAATCAAATGAATATCCTTTTGCATCGGTTAAACCATTTTCGGCATAATAACTTATTTTTCCGGTATCAACATTTAAGGCAATATCTTTAGGAACTATAAATTTAAAACTAAAATCTCCATTAGTAACTGATGCTTTACCTTTATAAATTACATTATCTCGTGTTTTATAGGTATAAGGACCAGCTTCATAATCATCATTATTTTGAGTTGTAACACTTCTTATCTTATCATAAATAGTTGGGTAAACATAACCATTAAAATTTGTAAGTTTATTTCCATTTTTGTCCTGAAGTTCACCTGTAAATGAAACCTCATTAAGAGCTTTTAAAGTATCAACTTCTGAAATCGGTGCATTATTAATTAATTTTGTAACAATCTTATTTTCAGAAGCATACCCCAACCTCAAAGCAGGATCTCCCATTAAAAAGAAAATTAAATTATTATTTGAAAAAGAACCACATTTTGTTAATCTTATAATATCTCCTAACCTAAGTCTATCTCCATCTTCAAAACTCTCAAACATATGCTTATATAATTCCTCAGTTAACTGCCCATTTGAATAAATCCATGCAATTCTTGCTGTTGTAAAAATTGCAACTGCTCCTCCATGAGGGTTTGTAAAAACATACTCCCCTGCCGATTTAAATTTATAATCATCAAATCGTGTAAATTCACATGTAGCTGTAACAAACAAAGGTAATTTCTCAAAATTTTGCCATTGTTGAATTTCACTAATCGTTACAACTCTTTCGTGTGCAAGACCATGTTCTCCTCCATGTCCTGTGTAATGAAAAATTAAGGTTCCTTTTTGCATTCTGCTATTTATGGCATTGTTAACATCGGGGTAACGTTCTCCGGCAGCTTCGGTATATTGTTTATATGCATCTAAATATATTTTTTGGATATTAAAAACAGGATAATTTTCATCAATATAATTTGTTAAAGTTTCTGTTTGTGTTGTATGAATATATCCATCTTCACCAAAATCATCAGCAACAAAACAAAGTTGATTTCTCCAATCTCCAAAAGTTTGAGAGCTTACATAATTTTTAATTTTAGCAATATGTTCATTTGCTTCTTGAACTGAATTTACTATTAATCTACCTATTCCTATATCTAATTTACCTGTTATTCCTATTCCGTAATCTCCTTCATTATCATCTAATAAACCAAAATAATCATCTGTAACTTTTGAGCCTCCAAGTCCTTCGGAATATTCTTGCTGATAAGTTATAACATAATTTCCATTAACACCTTCTCCTGACCTGTTATCGTAAGAACCATCTCCTAAAAGCATCAAATACCTTAAAGTATCATTAGAGGTTGCTCTATCGTAAACCATTTTTGCATAATCTCTTATTGCTGAAAAATCTGTTGCTCCGCATGAAAACTCATTGTAAACTTGTTGTAATGTTACAACTTTTACCGACATATTATCTAATGTTTCATGCAGTTTTTTAATTTCATTTGCTTGTGGTAAAAATTCAGGATAAGTAACAATAATCATATCTGTACTTCCTGATGTTGCATGAAGATTTTGATTTGCAACATCTTTCACATCTGTTAAATCAGGTTTTAAATAATCACTTCCGTTAAAAGCAATAAATTCTTTTAAGGTTGAACTTTCTAATTTAAAAGTTAATGAAGCCCCTTCGGCTGTTGTATTTACTTTTTTTGGTTTTGTTTTATCTGTAATATCCCAGATTGTAACACCGCTTGCATTTGCAATATTATATTTTGTAACATTTCCTGCTCCTACCGAACTTGCATTTCTAAATTGCATTTGACTTCCGGAAAACCTTAATTCACTAATTGCATTAACATATAAATAATCTAACCAAGCTCGTGCTGATGGTGTACTACTTATATAATTTAAATTTATTTTTATTTCATCAGAAGTATTTGTTGTAAACTCTAATTCAGTATTTGCCCTACTTGCAACATCATAACTACTTATGTATGAAAATGTAATATTTTTAGAAGTTCCATTAACATCAACCTTAAAGTATGAAGTTGACGAAGTTGATGCTGCATAAACTACTAATTTTGCTTGTGAATTATCAACTAAATTTGGAAATGACAAAGTAAAATTTTGATTATTTGTAATTTCAAATGCTTCTCCATACCAAACTCGTCCTGTTTCTGCAATATTATACTCATCTTTTTCGTGTACTGCATATGAATTATATGTTGTTACATTATCTGTTTCTGCCAAAGTTGATTGATTTTCAATTTTTATTGAATTATTGTAAGAAGTATTAACATCAGAAGTAATATAATAATAAGCAAAATCTGAATAATAATGATTTTTAGGTTTAAACTCTTGATTTGCTTCATCGTAATCCCACCTGTCAGGACCTTGTGCATAAAAAATCACAGAATTATTTTCTATAAGAATATCATTTTCAACTAAATCATCAGGTCTATCATCTCCTGCAATCATAGGAAGCCAACCTGTTGCATTTCCAAAAATTCTAACATTTTGCGGATTAGAAATTCCTATGCTTTCTAGTTCTTGAAATGTTAGTTTATAAATTCCACTTTTACTTATTTTTATTTTTTTCCAAGTTCCTGAATTTAAAATTGAATTACTTGCATAAATATGCTGCTTATTAGATTTGTTAACTTTTCTTTTTTTATCAATTTCTAAATCAAAACTTATAAGTTTCTCATAATTGCCATTTTTTTTATTTTTCCTAATTGCGGCTATGCTATAATTTATGAAAGGAATACCTCTTGCAAATAATGTTTCACTTTTAAATACAAAATCATTAGGTATTTTATTTTTATTTATTGAAGAAGGGATTTCAGTTTCAGGCAAAACAATAAATTTAATATTTTTAGGTTTTAAATTAAATTGAAATGACTTATTATATTGTGATTTAATATTTATTTGATTTGAATAATATGGAACAAAATATTTATCTTGAATAACATTCGAAAAATTAAACATATTAATTTGAACATCTTCATCAATTACTTTTACATTCTGTTTCCAATTAATTTTAACAGAATAGTTTTGTGAAAAAGATTTATTGCTAAAAAATATAAATAATAAAATAAATAATAAATGTAACTTTGTTTCTCTGAAAATCATTCTATTTATGTTTATAGTTAAATTTGTATCTATAAAAAATATATTATTGCTAAAAAAATCGAATATTAAACTTAAACGACTTTTTCTATTTTTGAGTATATATTTGCTATCTTTTTATCAATTGTTTTCACAAGATATAAGTTATTCCGACCCATATTCTGAAAAACTCTTATTTTCACCTGCATATTCAGGTTTAAGTTCATGTTCTGAAATTAATTTAAGTTATAATAAAAAATACATTTCTGATTATTATAGTGCATCTTTTAATAAGTTCTTACAAAAATATAATAGTGGTGTCGGATTTATAATATCAGAAAACAGACAAGGCAAAGGTGCAATTAATAATTTAAATATTGACTTAATTTATTCATATAAAATTACATTAAATAAAAGAAGTATAATTAATACTGCACTACAAGCATCTTATTTACAACAAAATATAAACAGTAACAAATTAATTTTCAATAACCAAATAAATCCTGTAACAGGAAATATTTCTTCAAATAGTTATGAAACATCATTTAATTCCTACAACGGAACTGATTTCTCAATTGCAACAACATATATCTCAACAAAATACAGAGCAGGAATAGTTATTAATCATATTGACAAAATTTTGTATGAACCCGAGCTCTACAAAATTACTCCTTCATTTAAATTTCATTTTGCGAAGGAGTAATTTTATAGAGATCGGGTTCATACAAAATTTTGTCAATATGATTAATAACTATTCCTGCTCTGTATAAA